>JBFHCO010000021.1:0-20164 GCA_041585205.1 Candidatus Omnitrophota bacterium
CCGGTCCCAGATGATTGTAAACCACATCCAAGCAGACGGCTAAGCCCTGCTTGTGGCAGGCATCGACAAAGCGCTTGAAGGCCGCGGGTCCGCCGTAACTGTTTTGAACGGCATACAAACCGACGCCGTCATAACCCCAGTTGCGTCTGCCTGGAAATTGCGCGACCGGCATAACCTCCACGCAGGTAATACCCAATTTTTTTAAATGAGGCAGGCGTTTGACAGCGGCGTCGAAAGTCCCTTCCGGAGTGAAGGTGCCAATATGCAGTTCATAAAAAATTAAATCATCGTGCGCGATGCCCTTCCAGCGGCCGTCCGTCCAGCGAAATGCATGAGGGTCCACTATTTCGGAGGGGCCGTGCACACCGTCCGGCTGAAATCTGGAAACGGGATCGGGCCGTTTTTTATCTTGGTTGAAACAGTAATAATAGCGGTCCCCCGGTTTGGCCTGAGATACGGAAGCTGAAAAATATCCATCACGGTCTTTTTTCATCTCGAAACGGGCCGGCTCTGATAATCCGCGAATAATTTCAATCGCGAGAGTTTTGGCGCGCGGCGCCCACACTAAAAAATGAACCCCGTGTTTCGGGACGTAGCGAGCGCCCAGATTCAGTATCCAGGAATGCTTGCGGATGACTTGTTTCATCAGAAATCGGAGGAGGGTTCTCGGTGCAGGATGCGGTGAATACCTTGCGCCGGAACCGCGACCCAATCCGGCCGGTTGTTGAGTTCGTAATAGAGTTCGTAGATAGCTTTTTCCAGCTCAAATACGGATATCAGCCGCAGCGTTTTTTCTTTCGATTCGGTCACAAACCGGGCCCGGCCGCTCAGACATTCATTCAAGTAATGCTCCAGAAAAATTTCACGTACCCGGTCTTCCCATAACTCGCTCAATCGAACGGCTTGCTTGCCGTGCTTTTGATGTTTTTTAAGGTACTGCTCAGCTGAAACATGGGCCGCATAGTCGAATGAGCGCAGCATGCCGGCCACATCTCTCAGCGGGCTGTGTTTCATTTTCCGCTCTTCAAGCGTCCGCAAGGGTTCGCCTTCAAAGTCGAAAATGATGAACCGGCCCGATGCGTCAAGAATCTGCCCCAAATGAAAATCGCCGTGATAGCGGATTTTTTCAACTCTCTCCTCCGCAAGCAAACCGAGATCCTTGACTTTGTTTTTCAGTAAAAATTCAGATTCCAAGACCGCTGTGAGCGGCGTCCGACCTTGCTCTAAGTCCGTGATGTTCTTTTTCACTGCGTATAAGACTTGATTCAAAAGCTCATGGTAACGCTTAATCCAGTTTTGAACGTCATCCCAAGATATCACTTCAGGTTTAAAGTTTGAAACGATGGAATCCGAAGCGAGGTTGAGATGAAGTTGAGCGGTTGTCTTACCCAATTCGGCGACACGCAACAGATGAGGTTCAAGCTCCTTTTGAAAGACGTCTGACCATTCGGACTCAGAGGCGTTTCCCGACAGTGTACGCTCATAAACACTCTCCAACACTTTTAAGACATAACTCCAACCATCCCCTTGGTTAGCGACAAAACTTTGACCGAGAGCCAATGACGCAACGCCTTCCGTTTCCCATTCATATCGAATCACGGCATAGAGAGCGGGTATAAAATCACATTTACGTTCCGTGAGAAAACTCAGCATTTCGGATTCGGGACTCTCTCCCGATTCTATTTTACGCATGACTTTGAGAATCATCTGATCTCCAAAAACAACGGACGTATTGGATTGTTCCACGCGCATCCGGTGAATGTTTTTATCCGACAAGGCGCGAAGGGTATCCGGAAAACGATCGGTCATATGAAAAGAAATACTTCCGGCTTTCAGCGGCAGATCCTTTTGATCGCAGATGGAATCTAGCAGCCATTTTCCGAAACGGGAATCCTCCAAAGCATCCGTCGGCTCGCCGGTTGCCGGCACCGGAACAAAATAGATTTCGGATTGAGACGGATTTTGACCGACGAAGGACACCTCCAACAGGTAAAGGTACCATTCGGCATTCGGTTCAGGAACCGCGGCAAAATCGTAAAGCCGCAATTTCGAAATGGTTTTACCCTTGCTTCGGAACCACCTCTGCTTGGGCAGCCATTCCAGGAACTTAGGAGCGAGCACTTCGTCAAAACGTTCCACGGTCTGCTTGATGGCCATTATTTCTTATCCAATCGGAACCAATAAAATCCGTGAGGGCCGAAGGTCAGAAAATACGGCAACTCACCGATCGCGGGAAAGGTCACGCTGCCGATCAATTCGGTGGGAACGTAACCGTTGAATTTTTTTAAATCCAGTTCGACGGGCTGAACGTAACGGGACAGATTGTTGACGATCAAAAGAATCTCATTTTCATACTGGCGAATATAGGCAAGCACCTTTTTATTTTTGGTCGGCAGGAATTCGAGTGTCCCCCGCCCGAAAGCCTTGTAGCTTTTGCGCACTTTGATGAACCGCTTGGTCCAATTCAAAAAGGAAGTGGGCGTCCGCTGCTGGGCTTCGACATTGACGGCTTGATATCCGTAAACGGGGTCCACGATAAGCGGTGTATAAAGCCGGGCGGCATCCGCGGTTGAGAATCCCGCATTGCGGTCCCCCGTCCATTGCATGGGTGTGCGCACACCGTTCCGGTCACCGAGATAAATATTGTCTCCCATCCCAATTTCATCTCCGTAATAAATAATAGGGCTGCCCGGCAGGCTGAATAGAAGGCTGTTTAAAAGCTCCATTTGACGGCGGCCGTTGCTCATCAAGGGGGCTAAACGCCTGCGAATCCCTAAATTCAGTTTCGCCTTGGGATCGGAAGCGTATTCCTTGTACATATAGTCTCTTTCTTCGTTCGTGACCATCTCCAATGTCAATTCATCATGATTTCTCAGGAAAAGCGCCCATTGGCAATTCTCGGGGATGGACGGCGTTTGATTCATGATATCAATAATCGGCGTGTGGTCTTCCTTGCGAATGGCCATAAAAATACGCGGCATCAAGGGAAAATGAAAAGCCATATGGCATTCGTCGCCGTCCCCGAAATAAGGCCTCACGTCGGCCGGCCATTGATTTGCTTCTGCCAAAAAGATTTTGTCTTTGAATTTTTTATCGAGGCGGCTGCGCAGGGCCTTTAGATATGCGTGCGTTTCTTTCAGATTCTCGCAATTGGTGCCTTCCCTTTCAAAAAGATACGGTACCGCGTCCAAGCGGAATCCGTCGACACCGCTGCTGATCCAATAAGAAAGTGTATTGAGAATGGTGCGGCAGACGATCGGATTATCAAAATTAAGATCCGGCTGATGGCTGAAAAAACGGTGCCAATAATGCTGCCCGGCGACGGGATCCCAGGTCCAATTGGATTTTTCCGTATCGCAAAAGATGATCCGCGCGTCTTTATAGCGCTGCGGATCATCCGTCCAAACATAATAATCCCGTTTGACGGAAGTCTTGGAGCTGCGCGCTTCCTGAAACCAGGGGTGCTGATCCGAGGTGTGGTTGATCACAAGTTCGATCAACACGCGGATATCCCGCTTATGAGCCTCTTTGACGAAAATTCTGAAATCCTTCATCGTTCCGTAATCGGGCAGTATGGCGCGGTAGTCCGAGATATCGTAACCGTCGTCTTTCAGGGGAGATTGATAAAAAGGAAGCAGCCATATGCAGTTGATGCCGAGATCCTGCAGATAATCCAGCTTTTTGATTAAACCCTGGAAATCACCGACGCCGTCATTGTTGCCGTCATAAAACGCCTTGACGTGCAGTTCATAGATGATGGCGTCTTTAAACCAAAGCGGATCACTTTGCATTCTTAAATCACTTTCTTAATTCAAAAATATGCGCCGGTTCGTTCCGGGGATCCAAACGCACATAGTTGGAAGATCCTTTCCAATAATACTTCTCACCGGTCAGCAAATCCCTCACCTGATACGTCTGCCAGTGTTCCAGGCCAAAATCCCAAATCGGCAGACTGACCGTATCTTCATGCACCCTGAAGGGATCCAAGTTTACGACTACCACGATAATATTTGAATTGTCTTCGGTTTTCTTGGCATAACAAAGAATGTTGTCATTATGCGAATGACAAAAACGGATATTTTTGAAATGATGCAGGGCCGGGTTCTGCGAACGGATGCGGTTGACGCGCGCGATAAAGTCCTTGATGTTTCCGGGAGCGTTCCAGTCGCGCACTTTGATTTCATATTTTTCGGAGTTTAAATATTCCTCGGAATTTTCGCGTAGAGGTACATTCTCGCAAAATTCGTAACCGCTGTAGATACCGCAATTGGAAGCCAAAGTTGCCGCCAACACATAGCGCATTTTAAATGCGGGCTTGCCTCCGACCTGCAAAATGCGCGGCAGGATATCCGGCGTATTCGCCCAAAAGTTCGGCCGGAAATACTCCTTCATTTCACTTTGCGTGAGTTCTTCCAAATAAGTCTGCAGTTCCCACTTTGAGTTGCGCCATGTAAAATACGTATACGATTGTGTGAAACCGGCTTTGGCAAGATAACGCATGACCTTCGGCCGCGTAAAGGCCTCTGACAGGAAAAGAACTTCCGGAAATTTGGTTTGAACATTGTCGATCAACCATTCCCAAAAAGGCAGGGGCTTCGTATGCGGATTATCCACACGAAAAATCTTAACACCCTTTTCGATCCAGAAAAGAATGATGCTTCTTAATTCTTTCCAAAGCGCGATTTCATCTTTGCAGTGAAAATCGATCGGGTAAATGTCCTCATACTTTTTGGGCGGGTTTTCGGCGTAGCGCATGCTGCCGTCCGGCAAATGGTAAAACCAATCGGGATGCTGCTTCACGTATGGATGGTCGGGAGAACACTGAATCGCAAAATCAATCGCGACCTCGATGCCGTAATCGTTCGCCGCCTGGACAAAATTTTCAAAATCTTCGATGGCGCCCAGATCAGGATGCACGGATTTATGCCCGCCCTCAAAGCTGCCGATGGCCCAGGGTGATCCCGGTGACCGTTTATCGGCGGTTAGGGTGTTGTTCGGACCTTTGCGGTTTGTCGTGCCGATCGGATGAATCGGAGGCAGATAGATGACGTTGAATCCCATCTTCTTGATATCAGGCAATCGCTGAATGCACTGTTTGAAGGTGCTGCTCACCTGCTTGCGCTTGCCCTGTGAGCGGGGAAAAAATTCATACCAGGCGCTGAATTCCGCCCGCTTGCGATCGACGATCAATTCAAGCGTGCGATGATAACGCGTGGTTTCCTGCTTGACGGGATAACTTTCAACCAGTTTTTGGAACACCGGCTCTTCCACGATGCGTAAGATTTCCTCCGGCGCCCCCTGGGAAAGTTCCATTTGCTGAAAATATTTTTTCAGAGATTCTTTATCGCGTTTTTTAACTTTAGGCTCAAGCGCTTTCACCCATTTCAATCCCTCCAAAAGATCCGCGTCTTCCAGTTTGAGATTGGCCAGACACTTCTTCTTAGCATCCTGAATCCATGAACGTAGGGGGTCGATCCACGCTTCAATCGTATACAAATAACGCACATTTTCCTTGGGGATGAAAAAACCTTCCCAACGATCATTCTCAAGCAGCCGCATGGGTGTCTCTTTCCATGCCGTCGATTTCTTTCGGCGGTATCTCAAACTGCCGCGGATGATGTTATGACCGTCCTTAAAAATATCGGCCCACACGAAAAACTTATCGCCCGCGATGCATTTGGCGGCAAAGGTTCCTCCGTTAATTTCGGGATACACTTTTTCGATCACAATCGCAGCAACGCGCCGGATCCCCGATTCATCCTGTTTCATTTGTTTTTCCGGCTCGATGATTCCCTTACCCAGTTCTTCCATGCAACTCCTCTTTGATTTCGATTTTAAACGCCTTCGGATTGATGTCCAAAGCCGTTGCAAGATCGACCACTTTTTGGGGCACCGATGCGGGCACCGATCGCAAGATGGCCTGATCTTCCCGCCACGCACGCAATACTTGGAAAAGGTTTTTTTGAGCGTGCCGCAGATCAATTGCCGTCTCAATCTTTTTCGCTAATTTGAGAATATTGATGCATTCCGAAACCGTGTCCTCTTTTGGATTGAGCAGAATTTTTTGGGTTTGGGCGTCCAACCGTTTAGTGAGATAAACCGAGATCTCCGTCTTATCCATATTGGCCTGAAACGAGTTCGCCATCTCCATAATGCGTGTGATCGCAATCGCCTTTTTCATATTGAATTGATGTTTGGAAAGTTTCATCACGGCATTATGCAACCGTTTGCTTAAGGTATGCGTCATGGCATAACGGATGTCTTCCGGGATGGGTAAGTGAATAGTGCGATACACCTCGTTGATGCGCCGGCTTTCTTCGAAAATATGTTCGTAAGTTTGGCCTATTTTCTGCAATGCGCCGCGTGTCAGTAAAGTAATCATCTTAAGTCGCTCTTCAATGATCAGATCCTTCAACGCATAAAAGCGCGATCCGAACAACGCATCGATTCGCCTGATCAATTCCACGATTTGGATCGAATGCAGGTCTCCCAAAAGTTCTTTTTCGAACCGGTCCATTTGATGTCCGTCTTCGAATTCCTTCACGGCGCAATGAAAATCAAATGGCCCGAATTGAGTGACCACAAACAAGAGGTCTTTTTCTTCCCGCGTGATCACGGAACGGATATAAACGCGTCCGAAGTTGACGCGCAGATTGCCGTAGGATTCCTTGCGCTGATGCAACGTTTGAACGCTGAAGCAATGCCAGTGTTCCGTCTCCCCCGCATCTTCAAACATGGAGCGAATCGCGTGATGGCCCGCTACATCGTAGAGTGTTATTTTGGCCGGTTTCACGAAACGTTCATAGATGGTGCGACCGTCCTTATAATCTTTGACATTGCTTTTTGCCTCTGTCAATAAGGCTAGAAATTCCTCTTCCAACGATGGTCTCGCTCCTGTCTCGACGGCAAGCTGAATGGCCCGGGCGGCATACTGCATGATTTGAACCGTCTCGATGCCGGAGATTTCGCTGAAAAACCAGCCGCAGCTTGTATACATCAGCATGGCATTGCGCTGCAGCTCAAGCAAATTATAACTTTGAGTCACTTCTCCGTCGGTCAAAATATGCGTCGCGTGTTTCTCGAAAAATTCGTGAACAGTTTCTTCGGAACGGTTCAAGATCACGTGCACGTAATCATTTCTGGCTTCCCAAGCGTCTTTAAAAACGGATTTACACTTGTCTTCATAATGTTGCGCCAAATTGTCCCGCAGCCAATCGAGTGCTTCGCGCAAGGGTTTGCGCCAATGCTGCGTCCAATCCCCGGGCCCGTCTCCGCGGCAACCGCAATGCTCTTTCCAGCGCTTCACACCATGCGCACAGCTCCAGGATGTCCCTTCACCATTTTCACCCAGCTTCAAGCGGACTTCATCTTTAGGGGGCCGCATTTCAAGAAATTGGCTGTAATTGACGAGCTCATACCCGCGCTGTTTGGCTTCGGCGAATTGCAAATAGGCCAAGGCTCTGTCGCCGAAAGCCTTATGATGGCCGAAGGTTTCTCCGTCCACCGAGATATGTATCAGCTGCGGGCCGTCGTGATGATCCACTTTGGCTCTGGTCAAGGCGTCCATAAAGTGTTTGGCATCATAAAGCAAATTACCAAAACTTGTTTCCTTTGAAATCGGTCCGTCATAGAAAAAAATGTCAATGAATCGGGTGGAGTCTTTTTTTAAAAAACACCGGTAGGGAATTTTGGGATCGATTTGTCCGGAGGATACATCATGCCAATCTTTTTGATCCAAGGGTCTCACGGCCTCGGCTTGATGCGGTTCCAGAATAATAAAACGGATTCCCTCTTCTACCAAAACTTCCAGCGTTTCTTCATTGCAGGCCGTTTCGGGCAACCACATAGCATCGGGATTTCTTTTAAAATGATGCTTGAAATCTTCGATCCCCCAACGCACCTGTGTAACTTTATCGCGCCGGTTGGCGAGCGGCATAATCATATGATTGTAAGCTTGCGCGATCGCATTCCCAAAACCGCGTTCTTCTATACTGATACGATCAGCCTGAAGGATTTGCTGATAAGTAAACGGATCCTTGTCTTTAATCCACTTGATTAAGGTCGGTCCGAAATTAAAACTCATGCGTTCATAATTATTGGCCATATCGATGATTTTGCCCTTTTCATCCAGAACGCGGGCCAAACCGTTCGGTTCATAGCATTCGCGGTCAATGCGCTCATTCCAGTCATGAAAAGGGCTGGCGCTGTCCTGAATTTCGATAGATTCCAACCAGGCATTTTCACGCGGGGGCTGATAAAAATGACCGTGAATGCATAAATAAGGTTTTGTGGTCATGATTGCGGCTTGCCTTTCCAATGATAAATATTCGCTGCTAAGGGCGGGAGATTAGCATGAATCGAATACGGGCGCCCATGGCAATAGGTTTGATCCGCCTGTATCCCGCCCCAATTTCCGATTCCGCTACCTCCGAACTCGGAAGCATCTGAATTTAAAATTTCCTCATAAAACCCGGAGTGCGGTACGCCGATCCGGTAACCCATCCTGGGAACCGGCGTCATATTAAACGTAAAAATCAAAAGGTTTTGATGGTCGGAAGACCAGCGCAGGAAACTGATGACACTCGACTCCGCATCTGAAAAATCAATCCATTCAAAACCGCGGCTGTCAAAATCCAATTCATAGAACGCAGTGTATTGCTGATAAAGATGATTTAAACTTTTCATGAAATTTTGAATTTGGCGGTGGCGGTCATCATGAACCAAATGCCAGTCGAGCGATTGCTTCACATTCCATTCCTGCCATTGCCCGAAATCATTTCCCATAAAATTCAGCTTCTTGCCCGGATGTCCGAACATAAAGGCCAAAAACAACCTCAGGTTTGCGAATTTCTGCCAATCATCGCCCGGCATTTTCGAAAGCAGTGACTGTTTTCCGTAAACGACTTCATCGTGAGAAATCGGGAGCATAAAATTCTCGCTGAAGGCATATAGCAGCGAAAAGGTCAACATGCCCTGATGGTATTTGCGGTAAATGGGCTCCCTTGAAAAGTATTCGAGCGTGTCATGCATCCAGCCCATATTCCATTTCATGCTGAAACCAAGACCGCTCAAGTAGGTCGGCCTCGAAACGCCCTGCCAGGCGGTCGATTCTTCCGCGATGGTGAGAATGCCCGGGTACCTTCCGTGGCAAATTTCATTAAACTGCTTTAAAAACTCGACCGCTTCCAGATTTTCGCGCCCCCCAAACACATTGGGCTCCCATTCGCCGTCTTTGCGGGAATAATCCAAATACAGCATGGAGGCCACCGCATCCACTCGCAGTCCGTCGATGTGGTATTTTTCAAGCCAGAATAAGGCGTTTGATATCAGAAAATTTTTGACTTCAGCCCGGCCGTAATCAAACACCAGCGTGCCCCAGTCGCGATGTTCGCCTTTTTTCCAATTTTCATAAGCGTAAATTTGCCGACCGTCAAAACAGTTCAGCCCGTGTTCATCTTTGGGAAAATGGGCCGGTACCCAGTCAAGCAGCACGCCGATCTCATGCTGATGGCAGTAATCCACAAAATACATAAATTCTTCGGGCGTTCCGAAGCGGCTGCTCGGTGCGTAATAATTCACCACTTGATAACCCCACGACTCATCCAGCGGATGCTCCATCACCGGCAACAGTTCGATATGGGTGTAGCCCATGTCCTGAACGTATTCCACCATCTGATGCGCCAATTCCTTATAACTTAAAAAACCTTTTTCCCTTTTGTCATCCCGCTTCCATGACCCCAGATGGACTTCGTAAACGGATATCGGTTTCTTTAACGGGTCGGTTTCTCGCCGGCGTTTCAGCCAGCGTTGATCCTTCCAACGGTACCGTTTCAGTGATGCCACCACCGACGCCGTATGCGGACGCAGTTCCGCCTGAAAAGCGTAGGGATCCGCCTTCACGTAAATTTGATCATCCGATTTAGAACGGATGGCGAATTTATAAACCTCCCCTTCTTTCAGGCCCGGCACGAAAAGCCCCCATACGCCGGAAAAATGGATGCGCATCATCGGATGAGCACCCCGATACCAATGGTTAAAATTTCCGACGACGCTCACGCTGTACGCATTCGGAGCCCAAACCGCGAAATGGATACCCGCAACACCGTGAAATTCAACCGGTTTGGCGCCGAACTTTTCATAACTTTCAAAATGGGTGCCTTGGCCGAGGAGATAAAGATCATAGTCGCTGATTTCCGTCTTAAAGGCATAGGGATCTTCGAATTCGGAACTGTAGCCGGCTTGATCTTCAAAGCCGATTTGGTACGGAAAGATTTCCGTTTCATCGGGGAAAACCGCCCGGTAAAGACCTTCCGCGTGAATGCGGTCCATATCCGTTTTTTTTCCGCGGTGACGTATCCAGGCTTTTTTCGCCCGGGGCAGGAATGCGTGGATCACGAGCATCTTGTCATCCGGAAAAACATGAGGGCCTAAAATTTCAAATGGCTCATCCTCCCGAAACCGCACAATCCTCTCAAGCTGCTTGCCGGTATAGGCCTGCTCCATCAAATCCGATATATTTTGCATGCGAGTAGTTTTTATCCGAGCCATTTATATCCCTTCGTTCGTTAACATCGCGACAGGCAAACGCTGAAAAATCGAAGATGCCGTTATAAAGGCCTCATCCCCGTTTTTCTCGACGAGAACCCCTTGCCGCGTCCAGACATCCTTTAAATATTGGCCGCCCGAATCACGCGGCAATATGATTTTCGTATCTTTCCAAATCTCCGGATTTCCTTCCCAGGCGGGTTCAGCGGGGTTAAGTTCAGTAAAAAATCGGCCAGTGGCTATCATAACATATTTTCCGTTTCTTTTCCTCAGGAAAGCCACTACGTTACCCTCTTTTTCTCCGCGCACATCCAAAGGAACATAATCCGCCTCCAGAAAAAGTTCCGGATGTTGATTGCGATAACGTAATCCTTGAGTCAACACGAACATTTTTAGAAGTCCGTTTTGACGTTCCCGCACTAATGCTGCAATGAAAGAATTTATTTTTTCCGGAGATTTTTCGCCTGCTGTCAATTGCTCGAGATTTTTTTTCCGCTTCTCATAATCGACGGACCTTCGGTTGTCCGGATCGACCAGACGGTAATTCCACAATTCATTGCCTTGATAGGTGTCCACCACGCCGGGTGATCCCAATTTAACGGCTATGGACGACACGGAATTGATCATCCCGAATTCCGCGATTTTTTTCTGGAACGGGGTAAATAAATCCGAAAAATGGTTTTCTTTTTCGGGGCTTATGATCGCCATAACGAATTTTTTAACCGCCTCCTCATAAGCGGCATTCGGATTAAGCCAGCTTGTGTCAATTTTAGCTTCCCGAACCGCTTTTTCGGTATAAGTCCAAATCTTGTCCGCAAATTGCTGCCGCGCTTCATCGTTCGGAAATGGTTGATTGGGCCATACGCCAAGCAGAGTCTGGTAAATGAGGTATTCGGTATTCTTACTGGGTGCAAGCCCCGCCGCCAAGGATGTTTTGTGTTTACGATTCACGCGCGTCCAACGTGCAAGCTGAGCGTCCCACTCTTCCGGAATTTCACTTAAGACATTCAAGCGCATACGAATATCTTCACTGCGCTTCGTGTCATGCGTGGATGTTGAGAGCAAACCGTAAGGCCATTTTTTGCTGCGCTCAATATTCACGCGGTGGAAATCGCCCCGTGAAAAACCGAAATGTTCCGGATCGCCTCCTACTTCATTCAAAGAAGCGAGTCTGTGGTAAATATAAAAGGCCGTATCTTCGAGGCCTTTCGCCATGATGGGCGCTGTTAACTGTTGAAACCGTAGAATAAAGTCCCGGTAGCGGCGTTCGTCTTGTGGCGTCACCACATGGCTATTTAATCGCAAGAGCAAGATATCGCGCAAAAAATCAAACACGGTCGGACTCAAAGCGGGGTGTTTACCCTTAGCCTTTTCGATGGCGATCTTGATATATTTTTCATCCCTTTCTGAAATCTCAAAAGTGGCCGGAGAAATGTACGTTCGGTACACGGGAAAGCAAGCGATGACTTCACGGATGGCAGTGATTAAATCGTTCAGCGTAAAATCACGGAACCGGCGGTCTCGCTCTGAAATCCGATCCAAAAGATATCCCAGCGTATTGACTTCGCTCGTCATATAAAAAGCGGCAAACAGCTTTTTCTTATCGTACATCAATTGATTGAAGTCGATCTTATGACCGATGAATTTCTCGTAAATCTCGCTCAGCTTTTTTTCGTTTTCTCTGTAGACATATAGGCCGGTCAATTCGTTCAAGAAATCATATCCGACCGTTCCGTGGACATTCCAATTGACGGGAAGTTCCTCCTTGCGGTCCAAAATTTTTTCCACGACAACATACAGCGGTTTTTGCGAGGCGAATTCGTCTTCCTTCAGTATTTTGTCCAAATCCCGCTCTAGCCTGCCGTCCCGGTTTGAATAGGCATCGCGCGAAGATCCTGGCCGATGCGGTCGGTGCTTGGATAACACGCGTTGCTTCAAATATGTAAGTTGAATTTTCTGCAGATAATCCGGAGGATCATAAAGTCCGTCGGGATGGTCAATGCGGACGCCCTGCACCTTTCCCTCCCGGATGAGCTTAAACAGCAATGTCTGATGTTCGTGAAAAACGCGCTCCTCTTCCATGCGAATCGCCGCGAGTTCATTGATGTTGAAAAACCGGCGGTAATTGATCTCATGCGCGGCAACGCGCCAAAAACACAAGCGATATGCCTGCGCCGAAAGAAATTGATCCAGAAGATCGAAACTTCTTTTTTCCCCTTTTTTTCCGTTCATCAGACGTAAGCGGGAATGAATAAAATCGCGCACGGATTTGGAACGTTCCGTCAGCGCGGCCAAATCTTTCTTCGCCTTCTCTTTTTCAATCATACGCCGCTGAATGGTTTTCGGATTTTTTTCCGTGCGGGCCGGTAATTTCCGAAAAGCCGTAATCAGCCGGCGGTACTCCCTATAATCACGGCCTTTTCGGCCCAGATTTGACGCTAAAAGATGCGATTGATGCGCCAGAATCATCGGATACGATTTGGGCGCCACCGGAAAAGTCTGTTCCCAATAATGAATCCAGAACTGGCCTCCGCGAAAGGAAACTTGAATTTCCTTGTTTTCAAGCACCTTCCCGTATTGATCGCCAAGCGTCGGTAATAGCACCTTGTTCTTGAGCTCCTTTTTTTCGGATTCCAATCGATGTCAAAAAAAGCTGCGTAATAAGAACTCGGTCCGTTTTCCAATACATCAGTCCACCATGCATTGTAATTTCCTTTGATTCCCATATGATTAGGGACGACGTCCAGGATAAGGCCCATCTTGTGCTTGCGAAGGATTCCAACAAATCGGTTGAAATCATGCTGTGTGCCGATTTCAGGGTTAATGCGATTAGGGTTTGTGACATCATAGCCGTGCGGGCTTCCGGGCGTGGCTTGAAAGCAGGGTGACGCATAAATCGCATCGACCCCCAGATCCTTCAGATAAGGAATGATGGCTTGAGCTTGGGAAAAGGTAAATTCCTTATTCAGCTGCAAGCGGTAGACGGATGTCGGAAGATACGCTTGAGCGCAGCTTTGACGTATCAGTGCTCGAATTTCTTCTTGCTTGTTTTTTGCTGATTTTTTTTTCAAGAATTAGGGCTGATTTTTTTTAAAACGTTCCAAAAGTCTCTTAATATCGCCGTCGGCTTGACGGATAACTTGACCGCAAATAAAGATGAGAACGGAATATTGCCAGCAATCCTCGGGCCCGATCACAAGTCCCGTTGCGACATCTTCCTTTTTTTGAAGCTCGCGCGAATAAAAATCAATCGCCTGCTGCAGCTTGCCCTCATGAATATCCAAGGATTCGGTCCGGTTGTTGTACTTCAAGGAAGGAAACCGGATTCCCCTCACCAGAAAAAAAGTCGTCAAAAAATCCTGCTCCAAAGTCGATTCCTTTTCAAAATCGAATCCTTCGAATTGCGGCAAGTTGCTCGGCAGAATAATGGAGGGCTTCTCCACTCTGATCTCGCCCTTACGTACGACTGTATCCCCGCGATTGATCGCGGATTCGGCCAAAAAAATATACGGAAGCTGCGTCGCTTCGAATGTCATCAACGGATGAATTCGGGGCCGGATCACTTCCGTCGTTTTCAACGCCTTTTCCCAACTGTCTTGAACTCCCATCGTCACACCGCCCTTTTAAAGTATAATCGGATTCAATCCATCAAGAGCTCGGCTGATTGACCTTGCTTGTGTAGATAAGCTGAGTCGGATAAGCGAATTCGATGCCTTCTTTTTCGAAAGCATCTTTGATGGCGAGATTGATTTTCTGCTGAATGTCCATGTATTTGGTGTAGTCGTTTCCGATCACGTAGTAAACAATCTCAATATTGAGACTGAAATCCCCGTACCCTTGAAAATGTACCCGGTCAAAAACAGTGTCTTCTACTTTTTCAATAATCCCTTTGATGGCGGGTGGAATCTTCTTCAACTGCTCCGAAGATGTCTGGTAAATCACGCCCAACTTGAACAAGACGCGCCTGCGTTCCATTTTTTTGTAATTCTTGATGCGGCTCGACGTCAAATCCGAATTCGAAAAAACAAGTTCTTCACCCCAAAGAGACACAATCCGCGTGGTTTTGATGCCGATATGGTCCACAACGCCCAGCATGTCCCCCACGATAATAAAATCACCGCGCTGGAATGGTTTGTCGAATAAGATCACAAAATAATTGAATAAATCACCCAAAATCGTTTGCGCGGCCAGGGCGACCGCGATACCGGAGATACCCAAACCGGCCACGACGGCAGAAATGTTATAACCGAGGTTGTCGAGCATAAACACAACCGCAAGGCCCCAGACGCCGACCCGCAAAAGCGTGATAATGCCTTTGGAAACTTTTAATTTTGCTTCGCCTGATTTTTGCCAGGCTTGCTCAAGAAAATTTACCGCAACGGCCACAATCAGGCGCGTGATTTGAATCGTCAAAATAATGACGGCGAATGACCAAACCAGCTTCGCCACGTTTTCGGCAAGCTGCAGCTGCTTCACGGCGATGTAAAAGGCGCCCAAATAAAGTAAAGGGACAACCGTTTTTTCCGAGGTTGTCAGCAGCGCGTCATCGGTTTTTGTTTCGGACGCCTCAGCCGCTTTCCGCAATTTTCTGAAAATTAATTTTTCAATAATGATAAGAACCACGACGCCGGCCAAAAAAATCCCCACCGAAAACAGATATTTTTGAACGCTGTTTCCGAAATAAACTTGCTTAAAGAATTGCATGACTGCATCCATATGAAAACCTCCGTTCGACTAAGCTTGAATAAAAACCGTGCGTTTCTTGGCCAAAATCTGAGCGGCTTCCCAAAAAATGGAAATGGCGATCGCGATCAAAACGGTCGTCACAGTCAGGATGGTCCAATCCGGAGATGCGCCGCCGGACGGTCCGCTTCTCGCGAGAGATTGCGTCCATTGATATCCGAGCGCTCCGATCGTCGTTATGAGCATTAAAACAGCGGGCACAAGAGTAAATATCGACGCCTTTCCACGATTCAGCAACCAGCAGCTCGCCACCAAAAGCGCAATGCCCGCGATAAGCTGATTCGCAGCGCCGAAGGCCGGCCACAATAAATTCCACTGGCCCGTTAATGCCAGCAATCCCGAACACACGACCACGATGGATGTGGCCAGATATTTGTTTTGAATGCCGAAAAGTTCGCTTGTGATATAACGTGTGATGCGCGTTGCCGTATCGAGCGTCGTAAGAATAAAGGCATTTAATGCCAAGACCGCAAACGCCTTTCCGTAATCCCCCAAAAAGACCCGCGAGATGGCGCCGTATCCGTGGCTGAATGCTGCGATCGGACCTCCCTCCCGAAGCAGCGCGTTCAACTGAGACATCTGTAACCCGGCTGAAACGGCAATGATGACCAAGATCCCCACAAGGGATTCAATCAGCATGCCTCCGTACCCGATTCTGCACGTATGCGTTTCCGATGCGATTTGCTTCGATGTGGTGCCGGAGGAAACCAGCGAATGAAATCCGGAAATGGCGCCGCATGCGATGGTGACAAATAACATGGGCCATAAAGGACCCGCCTCTTTGATTCCGTCCGGTATGAAACCGCGGTAAAAATCCGTTTGAAGCGCAGGATGCGTCACCGCCACACCCGCAATCCCGAGTGCGATCATGGTAAAAAGGATGAAGCTGGCCAAATAATCGCGCGGCTGCAGCAGAACTTGAACGGGCACGACGGACGCCGCAAAACAATAAACCAGTAAAATTAAAATCCAGAGAGCTTCCGGATTTAAAATTCCTGCGGAAGGCAGAAGCACATGCCAGCGCGTGCCGGCAAAAAGCAACCCCATTAAAACGGCAAGACCGCAAACGGTCACGATAGAGTTTGAGACTTTCGTCCGGTAAAGAAACCATCCGACCGCGAGCGCCGTCGGAATCAAACCGAAAGAGGGGACAACTGTATCCGGTTCCGCAATAAATGTTTTTGCGGCAAAGATGGCAAAAACCGCGATGACGAGGATCAGAGAAATCCAGATGAAGCCGGAAAAATAAAGTTTCACCTTTTTGGAAATTTCGATTCCGGCAACGTGCGCGACAGAAGATCCTTTTTCGCGCATACTCACAAAGAGGGATGAAAAATCCGAAACCGCTCCCATCAAAACAGAACCCAGCACAATCCAAAAAACGGAAACGCCCCACCCCCAATAAGCGCATGCCAGGACCGGGCCGACGATCGGACCCGCCCCGCAAATCGAGGAAAAATGATGTCCGAAGAGTACCCACCAATTTTTGGCGGGAACATAATCAACATCATCCCTGCACGTATGGGCGGGAGTGCTTCGATTCGCGTCAACGCCGAAATGCCGCGAGAGGAAGACCCCATATAGGCGGTACCCTCCTGCGAAACAAGCGAGAGCGATAAGCAGTAAGGTCAGTGAATTCATAGGTATAACAAGCGTATTTATAAGAACTTACAAAAAAATAGGCTATATTTCAAGTAATAACGAAATGCCCTGCCACCGAGAGAGAAAACCGCCTCTCGATGCGGTGAATACGTCCGATAATATCATCTTTTGCGAAGTTTGTCTCCCCTCTATGGGAAATACCCTCTCCGACCGTTCACTTTATAGAGTAAACTACTTTTAACCCTTTGTGGCATTGGGAAATATGAAACTACAGAGTCGGTTCATGATGTTGGTTTTGCTTGCTTTGATTTTAGCCGCTCCCTCGGCGCAATCTCAAACCGAAGATGCTTGGAACCGTCTGACGCAGCAAGCCCGCCTTCTTTACAACACCGGCAAATACGCGGAGGCTGCGGTCATTTCCGAAGACGCGCTTCAAATCGCTGAGAAAATTTTCGGCCTGACCGACTATAAGATCGCATACTCTTTAAATGATCTCGCGCTGATTTATTGGAATCTGGGCCGTTACGAAGAGGCCGTCCCTCTTTTTGAACGCTCGCTTAAAATTTCAGAAAATCAGCTCGGTCATGAGCACGCGGCCGTAGGACAGATCACAAGCAATTTGGCTTCGCTTTACCGCATTCAAGGAAAATACGATGATGCGGAACGGCTGCTTCAACGCGCCCTTAAAATCCTGCATCAATCGTTGGGGCCTGATCATCTTGCCAAGGCGGACGTACTGAAAAATCTGGCGTTGCTTTACCAATATTTGGGGAAATTTTCGGATGCGGAATCCTATGCCGAAAATGCGCTGGCTGTCAGGCGTAAACATTTAAGCGATTCGGAACCGGAAGTGCAGAACGCGATGCTGAATCTGGCAGGTATCTACCGAGCCCAAGGCGATTATGCGCGGGCTGAAAAAACCGTGACCGATGTTTATGACATCCGGAAAAGATCGTTGGGCCCCAATCACCTTGATGTGATTCTTGCGCAGGTGGAATTGGCGTCAATCTATGAAGCTCAAAAAAAATACGCGGAAGCGGAATCCCTGCTCCGCGGTGCCATCTTGACGGTTGAAACGCATCACGGCGTAAACCATCCTGTTTTGGTGGACATCCTGAACCGGCTGGTGATCCTTCACCGTCTCCAAGGCAAGGACGAGGAAATTGCACCGCTTCAGGAATGGGCCAAAACGGTTATGGTTGAAACGCCTTTTTTGCTCAATCATGCTTCGATTACGGAAGCGCTGGCCAATTTGGCTATGTATTATGATTTGAACAAGCGGGATGAAGAAGCTGAAATGCTTTATAATGAGGTGCTGCAGATCCGCATGAAGGCGTTGGGCGAAGAGCATCCAGCCGTGATGCAAGCCTATCAAAACCTGCTTGCTTTTTACCGCGGCCGCAATCGCGTCAATGATGCATACCGCGTCGAGCAGGAGGCCAAAGCAATTTCCGAGAAGACCTTGAAAATCGATTATGTCCGGGCCACGCAAGCCATCAGCCAGCTGGCATCTTTTTATCAATCACAAAGCCGTTTTGCGGAAGCGGGAATACTCGACCAATCCGCGATTAAACTGATGGAAAACGGTCTCGGCCCCGAGCATCCTTCCGTCGCGGAGGCCCTGGAGAATTTCGGTAATCGGCTGGAAACGCAAGGTGATTTACACCGGGCAGAAGCATATTTTAAACAAGCGCTCGATATACGCAAACGCAGTCTTGATGATGAACATTATACGGTCGCCCAGGGACTGGCTCATATGGCTCATTTCTACAGGGCGCAGGAAAAATATGCCAATGCCGATTCTTTTTTTAAATCGAGTATCCAAGTCAGCCGCAAGGCCCTGGGAGAAGAGCATCCCTATACGGCCCTGCTCGAAAATGAGCATGCAGCATTGAGGCAAAAAATGACTGAAATGGAAATTGGAGAAGTGCTTCCTGCCGAAGAAGTATTACTTCCTGCCGAAGAAGGAACGCATCCAGAAAACCAGGCCGCTTAAAGCCGTCATCAAAAACGGCAAGACGCCCGCGGGGATTTCGGGATTGTGAATCACGGGGCCGGCTCCCAACGCTTGAAGTGTGCCGGTTTGTGAAGAGGTTGATGTTCCGCCAAGAAAGGAATCACCCGCAGATCCCAGGGGTTCCCCTCCCCCTGCGCCGGAATTGTAACCGGTCGTCAAACCGGGAAGCAGGCCGGACAATAATCCGCCCTCTTCACCGCCGCTTGAACCGATCGAACCGCCGCTGTACGTTCCCACCGGCTCGCCGGTGGTCGTGCCCGAACCGCTGGTCGAGGTTGTGCCCGCGACCGGATCCGATCCGGATGTTTCACCAAGAGGAGAAAAGAAACCTTCGGATTCACTCGTCGATGGGAATCCGCCGGATGATGTTCCGCTGCCGTCTGTCACATCAGGATTACTCGGATCTAAAACCGGAACGGAGATAAATTCATCTTCAGCCCATAAAGCAGAACTGCTGCTAAGATATAATCCGACACTTATAATTAATACACTCACAGCCAGCCTGTCACTTCTTGGAGTTTGCATCCTTTACCTCTATGGCTTTAGATCCTTTCTCTCTGCTTTACTCTTATTAAATTGTAGCCGTTAATCGGTTACAGAACAATTAATCGGGCAATTTATTTTAGAAAACTAAATGCCCCTTTAAAGTACTGTAAGTTATGTTATTTTTGTAACTTCTGGCTCTTAGGTTGATCATGGGAAAAATTCTCTTTATAGTTAAAAAGCATATCCCCGTATTCATCATTCCGGCGCTTGAAATCGTTATCGCAAAATCTTTCATTCACGGACAGCACAGGCTCTTAATCCACCCTTTTGACACGGTCGCCTTCGGGCCGCTCAGAGCCGATGTTGACGCAATTATCATTCAAGTGGTCATTGTCATAATCACCTTCATCATTTTTTTAAACACCCATCGAGATGATGTATCCATTCGTTTCCGAATAAAAATGCTGGCTCTCAATCTTTCTTGCTGGGTCGTCTTTCTTACAGGAACCTTGCTGTTGCCGCAACTGATCAGGCTTATGGATCAAAAGTTTTTATCTTTGCTTTGGTACGGTTTGGGAGGTGCAACGCTTATTTCCAGCTTTTTGATATTCATCACCTTCGGAGAACTGCTGAAAAAAATCTCCCGCCATCCCGTCGAGGCGCTTTTTATGTTTCTCGCGGGCTCATCTTATTACTTTTATCAAATCCTGAATCCTCGGATTTGGGAATATCTTTCCGGCCCGACCACCCTGATTTCATTTCATATTCTCA
>JBFHCO010000022.1:0-20000 GCA_041585205.1 Candidatus Omnitrophota bacterium
GGCTTGATTTCAATTTCACATGGATGCATGAGGCAAATATTTCAGTATTTCAGAAAAAATTTTCTGAGTGCTTTGTTCACGGACCAGCTCAAACCCCATATCACCAGGTCAATCGTAGACGGCAGGCGTATCGTTAACGCTATCCCCCTGTCAGCCTCCAAAGGTTATTCTGGAATTTCGAGCCGGATATGTCGGATGAAATCGTCGGATACTTCATTCAGATCTCTGTATCAAGGCCGTATTTTTGAAGGGGCGGGTGATATTTTGCCCGCCGCTTTTTGTTTGATCATGATCATCAATGCCTGAGCGATCGCATCGATCGAAACGGTATCGGTGTTCCAAATCACATCGTAATGAAGAGGGTCATCGATTTTTTGATTGAAAAAGGTGCTGACGAGCCGTGCACGACCCTTATCTTGTTGTTTGATGGTTGATTTGGCTTCCGCCTCACTGATTCCAAGCAGTTTTTGCATCCTTTTGATCTTACTCGGCATGGAAGCAACCAACCGGACATGAATCCCGTAATGCAATTCTCGGGTCACGAAGGTGGAGCCATGCTCCACCAGGATCACTTTTCCGTAGGATGCCAGCGTGCGGATAATTTCAAATATTTTTTTGACAATCTTATCCTGGGATGATGCCCCGGTCATCAATTCCGTGACGATTTCCTCAATTTCCGAGCGGTATTCCGAAGACAAGAGGGACTGAAGCGAAACGTTGATTTCCTTGTCTTCCGCAACGCATTGGCACACTTCCTGGTCGCAAAGCTGCCATCCCTGAAAGATCGGTAATCCCTTTTCGGCTCTCATCCGTTCCAAGAGCGCCTTGGCCAAAGTGTGCCCGCCCGCACCTGTTTCGCGGGAAATCGTGATAAATGGAAAATGCCCCTTTTGCATGTCAAGACTTGATTTGTATTTCTCATCATAACCCATGGAGTCAACGAATGTTTTGATGGTCCCCGCATCCGGCATAGTCACCCTTCTTTCTATTTATGTTTCCGTTTTTTTCTGATATTCTTCCTTTTAAGCAAAGTGATCATTTCATTTGCGATTCTGAAATGTTTGGCTTCATCCTTTTTGATTTCATTCAAAATAGATTGCGCCCGAGTCCCGCCAAGCAAAAAATCATAAGTTTGAAGCAAGCCTTTATAAAAAAGAAGCGCTTCTTTCTCTCCGTCAGCGATTTTACGGAATCGGATCATCCATAATTCATTGAATTGCTCAGGCTTCACGGGGTTGACCTTCCTTCTTCAGCGACTCCTGGTGCGCCTTCATTTCAGCCAAGGCTTCCCCAAGCAGCCGGCAATGTTTTCTTGTGTCTTCGATTAAAACGGTAAGCTTCTTTTTGATTTGCCGCTGTTCGCGTTTCGTAAAATAACTGAGGTCCACGCGATTTCCGAAATGGAGGCTGAGTAAAGAAAGCTCGACATCTTCTTCATCCTCCGCTTTGGAAAGCTCAAAGATAAGTTCGTCCAGCTTGTTTTGAATCTCTGCCCAAGGATACCTTTTACTGATTTGATCATTCCAAGTCATATATTAGAATTCTAGGCCCTCCGTGATGGGATTTCAACTGAGTCCGCTCGATTAAAAAATAAGCACTGAGGAGCCCTGCATGCAACCCCATATTAAGAAATCCGTCGTGGTTTGATGCACCGATTTTCCTTTGAGATCGATGCCGATGGCACCTAGATACCGGTTTTGAATTTCAATCTCCCGAAAGGTCTTTTGAAAAGCTTGCTTTAGATTATTATGATCCCTGGCACGCGTTGCAATGCGGATCGCCACACCATGATCAATGATATCTTCACCGATACCTGTAACAGAAATGGCGCAGTAAACATCGGCATGGTTTGCCACGGGCATACCGCTGTCACTCACACGGCCCGGCCGTTCAAAACCCCGGCCTCCTGTTGAAGTTGCGCTCGCAAGGTGTCCGTAGTTATCCAAGGCGCATGCACCGACGGTGTCGCATTTTTCTTCCATATGTTTTTTCCAACGGCGGATGGCCGCCGGCGTCCGCGTATCTTTTTGCTTAAAACCGTTTTCACGGGCAAAACGTAAAGCACCCTCTCCGCTCAACACGCGGTTTTTCTCATGTAAAAGCGCCTGCGCAACCAGAACAGGATTTTTGATTCCTTCAAGATTAATCACAGCGGCAAATCGCTCACGCTTTCCGTCCATCACGGAAGCCGTCAGCCTGGCCTTTCCGTCGCCTTGAAGTTGGGAGCCCGTTCCCGCGTTAAAATCGGGGTCATCTTCCATCAGTTGAACGGCATAAACAACCGCTTCCATGGCATTGCTTCGCAAGAGCTCGGCATGAGCGAGCTTAAGGATTTTACGAATTTTCTTTCGCAGGCGAGTGAGGTCTTGTGATGGATGGACTAAACGACCCGCCCCGCCATGAATCATCAAGGTGGGGATACGCGTCATATCATGACTTCAAATAGGTGAGAACTTCTTGATGGTGGCCGTCCGGTTTGACCTTTTCAAATATCTTTTCAATTTTTCCGTCTTCGCCGATCACAAACGTAGTGCGCGCAACGCCCATATATTCACGGCCGTACATGTTTTTTTTAACCCAAACACCGTATGCCTTGCAAATGTGAGATTCTTCATCACACAGCAGCGTAAACGGAAGCTGATATTTTCGTATAAATTTCTGATGGGATTGAAGCCCGTCAGGGCTGACACCCAAGACGACGGCTTCCTGAGCTTGAACGTCCTTGATCGTGTCTCTGAAACCGCAGGCCTCTGCGGTGCATCCCGGAGTGTCATCCTTCGGATAAAAATAAAGAATAACACGCTTATTTTTAAAATCATTCAATGATACTTTCTCATTACGATCGGTGAGAGCATGAAAATCGGGTGCCTTGGAACCTTCTTTTAATTTTGCCAATCTGCGCTCCTTTGTTAATTCGGGGGGTCTTCAAGCGGCCAGGCGGTCGCTTCTAACTTATTGCCGTCTGGATCCAAAAAATACATCGACCAGGATTTTTCGCGTTTTTTTGAAAAAAGGATCGGAATTTGTTTTGATTTCAACGCTTCTAAAATGCGGTCAAAATCGCGCGTCCGGACACGGAAAGAAACATGGTTCCCGCCGACGCCCTTGTCCTTAAGGAGATGTTCTTCCCCGGAAGCTTCACCTTGGATCAATCCAATCAGCGACGAGCCGCAATCAAG
Source organism: Candidatus Omnitrophota bacterium (assembly GCA_041585205.1). GTDB lineage: Bacteria > Omnitrophota > Omnitrophia > Omnitrophales > Aquincolibacteriaceae > JBFHCO01. The sequence goes on from JBFHCO010000022.1 coordinate 3,180, forward strand.
AAAATACTCCGCTCCCGGCTTTTGATGTTCGCGTTTTGAAATCTTTAATCCCAGGATTTGCGTATAAAATTCAAGTGAACGGTCAAGATTTTTGCAATTGATGGCCACATGATCAATGCCTTGAATGAGAATCTCGGAAGCGGAGTCAGCCATGTTTTTTTTGAAAATCTTTCATGAATTGAGTCAGCGCCTCAACCCCTTCAAGCGGCATGGCATTATAAATGGATGCCCTCAATCCGCCGACGGAGCGGTGTCCTTTTAATCCGTCAAGGCCGGCCTTTTGAGAAGCCTCCGCAAATTGCGCCTCCAGCGCTTCGTCCCCTTCCCGAATGCGAAAAACAACATTCATCTTGGAACGGTCTTCTTTCTGCACGGGACAGCTGTAAAAATCACCTTCATCGATCGTCCGATAGAGCAAGGTCGCCTTTTTTTGATTGATCTCTTCGAGCTTATGCACTCCGCCTTGGCTTGATATCCACTCCATCACAAGCCCTGTTACGTAAACGGCAAAGACGGGCGGTGTGTTGTAACGTGACCCGTTCTCGATGTGACAGCGATATTGCATCATGGTCGGAATGTTTTTGGAAGCGCGTTCCGCCAAATCTTTGCGGATGACGACCAACGTCAGCCCGGCGATCCCTAAATTTTTTTGGGCGCCGGCGAATATCAGCCCGAAACGGGATACTTCTATCACGCGGGACAGAATGTCCGATGACATATCCGCCACAAGCGGCACCATGCCTGTGTCCGGGAATTGCTGCCATTGAGTGCCGAAAATCGTGTTATTAGAGCAGATGTGCACGTAGGATGCGTCCGGATTGAATGTGACTTCCTTCCCGTGCGGCAGGCGCTTGAAATTATCCTTTTCCGTTGTACCCGCGATTTTATATTCCGCGATCAGGCCAAGTTCTTTGATTGCCTTTTTGGTCCACATCCCCGTATGCAGCACATCCACCGGTTTACCGCTAAGGTACAAATTCATCGGAATCATGGCGAATTGCAGACTGGCGCCGCCTTGAAGGAAAAGCACCGCATAGTCATCCGGCACTTTCAATTCTCGGCGCACCCCCTCTTCCGCGGCTTGAAGGACACGGTCGAATATTTTTGTTCGGTGCCCTATTTCCATGATGGACATGCCGCTTTTTTCATAATTCAGCATATCCTTCTGAACACGCTCCAACACACGCAGCGGTAGGACAGCCGGACCGGAACCAAAATTATAAATGCGTCCTGCTTTCATTTATGATCTCACAATTTGACTCAATGCCTGCTCCAGTTTCGGATATTGAAACTTGTAACCGGCCTCTTGTAGTTTTTTCGGAATGACTTTTTGCCCCTCCAGAAGCATATCCGCCATTTCGCCGAGCATCAATTTCAGCATGAAGGCCGGGACAGCCGCAATGGATGGGCGATGCATGACTTTACCGAGCGTGCGGCAGAACTCTTTCATCGTGACGGAGTCCGGCGCGGTCACATTGACCGGGCCTTGCATATTTTTATTTTCACAGCAAAAAAGTATGGCTTTCGTCACGTCATCGCGATGGACCCACGGAAACCATTGTTGTCCCGAACCGAGAGGGCCCCCCATAAACATTTGAAACGGCGGCAATATCTTGCTGAGCGCACCGCCCCCTTTTGCCAGCACCACGCCGAAGCGCGTGAGGACCACGCGCGCACCCAGCGTATTCGCCCGTGAAGCCTCTTTTTCCCATTCTACGCAAGTCTCGGCCAAGAAACCGGTGCCACACGGATGCGCCTCGGTTACATCGCCTTCCGGGACCGAACCGTAATACCCCACGGCCGAGGCGTTGATAAACACCGAGGGTTTATTGTGCGCCGCCTGCATGGCATCAGCAAGAATACGCGTGGAATGCACACGGCTTTGAACAATTTTACGTTTTTGCAGAGACGTCCACCGCTTATTCGCGATGGATTCACCCGTTAAATTGATAATAGCATCGCACAATTCGACTTCCTGAACCCAATCACCGAGCGTTGACCCGTCCCAGGCTTTAAGTTTCACTGTGCTCGGAAAGGATGATTGAAGCGCTTCCGGACGCCGCGTCAACAACGTTACTTCATGCTTTTTTTCAAGCAACCGCTCTACCAGAGAACGTCCGATAAAACCCGTACCGCCGCTTAATAGAATTTTCATCGCAGTGAACTCCTTTTTGGTCAAAGAGTTATTATGCGGCTGATTGGTGAAAAAATCAATGGCAGGGGACTGAGCATGTCTTACCAGTTCAAGCTATCCGGCGCTTCCCGAAAGGCAGCCTCAAAGCGCTTAGCCATCAATTGATTGGCTTGAAAATGGAAATAGGCCAACAATAACAGAAACAAAAAGACGATAATTTTCCCCGGCCACCCCTTACCGAAACACCATCCGACCAAAATCCCCATGAGAATCCAGTAACCAAAATGAACCAGTACCATGCCGGCACCGACAACGTTGAAGGACACCGCTAAATAGGAGGGAACCGAAACAAAAAAATTCGTAACATGCAAGAATCCGAGCCGTTCGGGGAGATTAAACTGTATCAAGGCGAAGATGGTTAAAGCTGCGGTCAAACCTATTAAACCGCCTTCCATCCAGGGGCGGTTTATAATCCGTAAGAGAAGATTATAAAGTACTTGATTAATTTTCAACGTCTGAAGACCATTGTGGCTTGCAAATAAACAGCGGAAAATTGCGACAAAAGTGACGTTCGGAAGATGACCAAAATGAACGATCTGTTGATTAAAATAGTCTGCTCGATTTTCGAATAAGAGCCGCGGTTTCAGGATCGCAGACTGACTTCGTCCCCGATTTCTCCGAGCTTCATTTCCGTATTCACACCCTTCGCCAACGCAAGTTCGATTTTTTGACCGACGCGAGCCGGACGCAGATCATGCGGTAATGCCCGGACAGAAATCGTTTCGGAAGGCAGTTTGATGGATTGGCCTTCCGGAATTAAGATCAACAAATAACCTCCATCCTGTTTTCCGACTTGAAGCAAAACAGGGATATTTCCATTATTGGTCACTTGAGGCATAGAATCGCCGGCCCAAGCTGTCTGGGGTAAGGTTAAATACAGCGCTGCCAAGGATATGCCTACGATAAGTACGAGAGAAAACGCCTTTTTCATGGTGAGCCTCCTCATGGCTATTAAACAAAAAGTACCATATTTAATGTCAATATTCCAAACATTCTATTTAGTGCCCCGCAAGGGATGTATGGATTATCGGTGTTCTTGACGCTGAACCTTAACCCCTGAAGCACCGGCCTCCGGCACACCGTAACGGTTACCCATCACTTCCGTCTCCAAAAGCTCTTCATCATCCGCAACGCCGTAAGATCGGAGCAGGTCATGCAAGGGGTGTAGCCGTCTCGATCGGAACATATCCGGAATCGGGCCAACGGTTCCGCGGAATTCACCGTCCGATACGCGGATTTTGACAATATCACCCTCGAATATTTCACGGCCATTTTTATCAAAAAGCCCCGTGCTTTCCAATAATTCACAATCTTCATAGCTCGCCCTCTTCAACGGGAAACCCTTCCCCTCATTCCTACCATAATCATCTTCGCACAGAAGAATATGTGAAAGTTTTTGATAACCGCGAAAATACAATTTTTTTTCTTTCCGGTGCCATACGCGAAATTTGATTTCCCTCATAATAATTCTCCGTATCCTTCTCTGAATGTCGGATATTTCATCGTATAACCCAATTTTTTCAGCTTTGCGTTGGAACAACGCTTTCCCGAGACCTGAACTTCGGATAAAGGCGGATGCGTGACGGGACGATCCAACTTATTACACAGCCAGGCCGCAAATTCCGAACGTCTGACCGGCTCGTCATCCACGCCCAAATAAATTTGTCCCGCTTCACCATGTTTAAACAAAAAATGCAGTGACCCGACAATATCATCCCGATGAATCAAATTGATATAAGCATCGGGTTCATCTTGCGGCCATTTTCCGGCTTTTGTGGCTTCAATCCGGTTTCTCTCCGGTCCGTAAATGCCGCCCAACCGCAACACAAGCGTGGGGAAAGGGGCGTTCAGCACGAGCTTTTCGGCTTGGGTGAGAATACACTGACGCTCGGAATCCGAATCGGGAGGAGCGGTTTCATCCAGCCATTGGCCTTTCCGGTCCCCCCACACCCCCACACTTGAAAGATAGACCAACAACAGGGGCCTCGGGTTACGGCCGACAGCCGTTAAAAAATGCGCGGTTCCGTCGACATACAGCCTGCGATAGCTTTCATGTTCACGATGGTCCGGAGCCGCCGAAAGCACGATGAAATCCGCCCGAGGTATATGAACCAAGGTTTCGGAATTCGCCAAATCAGCCTGAATAAAGGAAACGCCGTCTCGCTCCAATGCTTGACGCTTATTTTCTGTGCGGCAGAGAGCCCATACCTTCTGATTCTGAGAACGGTAGAAACGAGCAATGGCGCTGCCCGCATAACCTGCTCCGGCAATTAAGATTCGATACATGAATGGGAGGATGATTTACGCGACATTCAACGTTTGTTGAGCCACGTTTACAAGTTCACTTAAAGATACAGGTTTGTGCAGTACTTTAAAATGGCTGCCTTCACGCACTTCACCTGTTAAGGCGTTTAAAAATTCCATTGCATGCCCTGTCACAAGATAGATAGGAACTTTGGGGTCCAAAGCATGAATCTTTCGGATCACGGTGACCCCATCAGCCAGACCGGGCATCTGTAAGTCCGCAAAAATAAGGTCTGCCTTTTTTTCTTTGAATTTAGCGATTCCTTCCTCGCCCCGCTTCGCCGTCTCTACCTCAAAACCGGCTTCTTTCAAAGCCGCGGCGTAGCTTGCGGATATCGCCACATCGTCATCAATCACTAATATGCGCTTTGGCATAACCTGCTTGTCCTCGCTTACCCTATAATGAAGATTACCCGAATTCCTTGAACAGAGTTAATAGTTTATCTGGATTGTAATTTAAGCGCTAACGCCATAAAGTCCTTCAACAATAAATTTTCGCCTCGAACGGAAACGCTCAATCCCAAAGATTCCAATAATTTTGAAATTTGCGCCCGGTTAACGCGCTGTTTGATCTGCTGATCATGCAAAAGAATGTGCAATAATGTCTTCCGGCGTTGGGCAAAGGCAATTTGAATCAGATAAAAAAGAAATTGCTCATTGAGATATTTAGGCCGATCCGGACGCGTATGCAGGGTCAGCCGAATCAGCGATGAATGTACTTCCGGTTTGGGTGTAAAACAACCCGGAGGAATATCAAACAAATTTTCGACATCCGCATGGTATCGAACGCCCAAGGTTAAGCGGCCGTAATCTTTGCTTCCGGGCAAGGCCCAAAGTCTGCGGGCGACTTCACGCTGCATCATCAATACCGCCTGGCGGAAATAGCGGCGCGCTTCCAAAAGATGAAAAAGAATCGGTGCGGTTATGTAATAGGGAAGATTGCTGACAACATACCACTTGACCTTCCCTTTGCCGGGCTGAATTTGTTCAAGTTTGATTGTTAAGATATCGCGATGAATCAGATGCAATCGGTCAGGATATTCCGACTCTAATTCTTTGCGAAGGATTTCAATGAATTGTTTATCTTTTTCGACAGCCCAAACTTCCCATCCGCGCCGGAGCATCTCCCCCGTCAGCGCCCCAAGACCGGGGCCGATTTCGAGAATACGTTCTCCGGGAAGCGGTTGCAGGCAATCTATGATTTTTCTTTGTATATTCGGATCAATGAGCAGGTGTTGCCCGACATGACCGCGAACCGAAACGCCGTATTTTTTCAGCAGCTCAACTTGAGTCGTCACACAAGCCTCGCTGCAAGATTTAACGCGGCGTGCATGGACCGCGCATCCGCCTTTCCTTTACCGGCAATATCAAAGGCGGTACCATGATCGGGTGAAGTCCGAATGAATGGTAAACCCAAAGTGACATTCACTCCGTCCCGAAAAGCGATCATTTTAAAGGGAGCGAGCCCCTGATCATGATACATGCTGATGACCGCATCGAAACGGCCGTGAAAAGCGTCGTGAAAAAGCTGGTCCGCAGAGAGGGGGCCAAAGACGCTGATTTTTTTTCCCTGCGCTTTCCTTACAGCGGGGCGAATCACGGCTTCATCTTCGACGCCCGTTTCTTTGCCGTGCGGATTTAAAGCGCATACGGCTATCTTTGGTTTTCTGATCTTTAATTTTGACCTTAAAAATTGATCGGTCAGAAATATTTTCTCGAAAACGCCCCGCTGAGTAACCAATCCGCTCACTTTTTTGATCGGAACATGTATGGTAACAAGCGTCACCTTTAAACGGGGACTGACAAACATCATCGCGTAAGCCTTTGAACCGCTTGTTTTCGCTAAATATTCTGTATGTCCTTGGAAATGTTTTTGTATCATCCGCATGGCCGTTTTATGCACAGGCGCCGTGACCAAACCGTCGACAACTCCGCGGCAGGCGGCCAACGTCGCTTGCTCCAACGCGGCAAAGGCAAAAGCCGCGTTTGAACGGGATATTTTTCCGATTCGAATCGGATTAAGCTTAATTTTTTTGTGCCGCGAAATGAACGCATGGGCGCGGCCAGTGATGTCCACCCATGCGACGGAATGTTTTAGAATGTCTTTTCGAGTCAAAGTGCGCGGCGTTAAAACCGGGATATGTCTGCGCAGATACCGTTGCGCATGACGCAGCATGGAAACCGGTCCATAAATTACGCACGAAGAACGATTGGACGGCAGTAACCGGAGTGCCTTAAACGTAATCTCAGGTCCGACGCCGCCCGGGTCTCCCACGGTTACGGCCAGGATTGATTTTCTCATGAAATGAAATGGAGGGTTTGTGTTAACGGACGGAAATATAAGCGGAACGTTTTAAATTTGTAAGCCAATGCTCGAATCGCTTTTTCGATTTCTCATGGAAGATTTTATCGTAAATATCATCACGGGCGTCTTCATAGGATTTTTCTTCCCCGACTTTGCGCTCTTCGACGCGGAATAGATGATACCCCATGGACGTTTCGACAATCTCGGAAAGTTGCCCCACCTGCAATTTGAATATGACATCATCAATGGCGGGAATCATATTGCCCTTTTCCACCCATTCGCTCAGCCCTCCGCTCTCAGCTCGAGTATCTTGCGAATGAACTTTTGCCAAATCTGCGAATTCCTCTCCCTGTAAAATTTGACGCCTTAAATTTTGAATTGCTTGCCATGCCTCTTCGTCTTTTAATCCCTGCCGGCGCGTATCATCGCTTTTCTTCAAAGTCAACGATCGGATTTTAACGCTCTCTTTGTTGATAAATTCCGACGGATGGCTGTCATAATAACTTTTCATTTCCAACGGTGAGACAACCACTTTGGAGCGAATTTCCATGTCATGTAAACGGCGAACCATTATTTGTCGCTGGATGCGCTCGCGCACGGTCGCAAAGGACATGCCTTGCTGATTCAACGCCTGTTCGAGTTCCATCTCACTCGGAAATTCTTCTTTAAGTCTCGCAAGTTCCTCATCAATTTCAGCTTCTGTTACTTCGATCTCTAGTTTTTTTGCTTCTTGAAAAACCAACCGATCTTCGATCAATTGATTTAATAATTTCTTGCGGGCTTCGGTAATCTTATTGACAAGGCGTTGTCCTTCATACTCTTGACTATAATGTTCATAAATGGGCCTTAAGAGCATATCCAGCTCGCTTAAGGTGATGATTTCATCATTGATGACGGCAACCACCCGGTCTAATAGTTGAGGCTCTGCGAAACCATGAGAGGCGGAGAGGAGGAAAAGCACCAAGATGAGCGCGCGAATTTTTCTCATAAGAGCCTTTAAGATATCACATCCGGGCGGATTCTTCAACACCATGGCGCAGATGCAACTTGTTTGTATATAAGAAGTTAAGAGATTCTTGATTCAACTTTTCCCTTTTTTTGGGAATCGATGGATTGGCGCAGCATCCGGCAATAAAGGTCGAAGCCGACCGCTTGTATAAAACCGCTTTGCTCGTGACCGAGTAAATTGCCTGCCCCGCGAATTTCCAAGTCTTCCATCGCGATTTTGAAGCCCGAACCGAGCTCCGTAAAGCGTTCAATCGCCGCAAGGCGCTTTTCGGCATCAACCGTAAGTACCCAATTTTTAGGAACCACGAAAAAGGCGTAAGCCTGACGTTTCTCTTGGAATCTTCCCACGCGCCCTCTTAACTGGTAAAGGTCCGCCAGTCCGAAACGATCTGCACGATTGACGATAATCGTATTGACATTCGGAATATCCAGCCCCGACTCAATGATATTGGTCGCGATCAGACAATCGATTCTTTTCTCCAGGAAATCATTCATCACCCTCTCCAGTTCAAGCGCCGGCATCTGCCCGTGCGCCACTCCGAACCGTGCTTGAGGCAATAATTCCTTCAAATGATTGTGAATCTTTTCGATCGATTGGACGCGGTTGTGCACAAAGTAGGTTTGGCCGCCACGCGCGAACTCGCGTTCGAGCGCTTGCACGATCTTTTGATCATCATATTCCATCACATACGTTTCTACCGGTAGTCTGGATTTGGGCGGCGTGCTGATCACGGACATATCGCGCGCGCCCATCAGCGACATATACAGAGTTCTAGGTATTGGCGTCGCCGTCAATGTCAACACGTCCACCATGGCGCGCATTTGTTTCAGTTTTTCCTTATGACGTACTCCGAAGCGCTGTTCTTCATCGATGATGACGAGCCCCAAGTCCTTAAAACGAATATCACCCGATAGCAGCCTGTGTGTTCCGATCACAATATCTGTGGCACCTTCAGCGATGGACTTGACGATCGATCGCTGCGACTTTGCGGTTCGAAAACGGGAAAGAACCTCCACTGTCACGGGAAAATTCTTGACGCGATTTTTGAGAACAAGATAGTGCTGTTCCGCCAATACTGTTGTGGGAACCAGTATGGCAACCTGCTTACCACCCATTACGCATTTAAATGCGGCGCGCAGAGCCACTTCAGTCTTACCATATCCAACATCCCCGCAAAGCAGCCGATCCATGGGTCGTTGCGCCTCCATATCCTTTTTTACCTCGGTTGCCGCTTTGGTTTGATCTTGGGTTTCTTCGAAGGGAAATTCCGATTCAAATTCCAACTGCCACTTCTGATCCTCCGCTATAGCAAACCCCTTACCCACAGTTCGCTGCGCCTGAATTTCGAGCAAATCGTGCGCGATATGGTCTACGGCACGCCGCGTACGCTCTTTGATGCGTTCCCATTCTTTCGACCGCAATTTCGTCAATTTCGGAGCGTGGCCTTCACCTCCGATATAACGTTCTAGCGGTTCATCAAATCCGACATAAAGAATTTCCCGCTTGGCATATTCAACAGCCAGATGTCTTTTTTTCTCGCCGTGAACCGTCAGGTGCTTTGTGCCGAGAAATCGTCCGATGCCGTATTTCAAATGGACGACATAATCACCCGGTTTCAGATCTTTCAGTTCCGTCAAGGGTTCAAAGGCCTCAAACCGTTCCCGGAAGCGGTGCATCTTTTTCTCAAAGGCATCCGACACGGGCACGAGAAACACTTCCTCAAACCGGGTCATGGTACGTCCGTCCGCGGGAGAAAAGTCCCGGATCGATGTGATGGTATCCGCTTTGTACTCAATACGCACAGGTGCGCGGTAAGTCACAGGATACAAATCCACGATAGCGCCTCGCACAGCAAACTCACCGGGCTGCGTTACGTATTCGCACCTTTGGTAATGCAGATCGAGCAACAGCTCCTTGAAGGCTTCTCGCTCAAGGACTTGACCGACCTTGATTTGATTTAATTTAATAGTGTTCATATTAAAGGAACTAATTAAATATCCTAAAGAACCGCATGAAACAATCCCCTCAACTATTTTAAAAGACGGGGGTTCTTTTTTGCAAATGAACGTAAATTGAAAAGTAAAAGGGTGGGTTATTTCTGCAGCCATTTACCGAGACGGAGAACCGCCTCGTTTAAAATATCATCGGATGCCGCAAAGCTTAAACGCACGTGCTCATCGCTTCCAAAAGGTCCCCCTGGCACGACAGCCACATGCGCTTCCTCAAGCCATCGTTCGGAGAGTTTGACGGAATTCAGACCGGTCGCCTTTATATTGACAAACAAATAGAAGGCGCCTTGAGGTCGGAACGGTTTCAATTTCGGTAGCGCCGCAATTTTATCATATAAAAGATTTCTTCTTTTCTCAAAAATGCGGCACATTGAAGCCGCGTCTGTTTCTCCGTTTTCAAGAGCCGTCACTCCTCCCGACTGCGCGAATGAAGTCGGATTTGACGTTGAATGGCTTTGAATACTGCCGGCCGCTTTGGCCAGCCCCATGTCCGGACACGCCGCGTAGCCGAGCCGCCAACCGGTCATAGAGTACGCCTTGCTCATCCCATTGATTATGACCGTGCGTTTCGCTATCTCCGGATCCAAGCTGGCGATGGACACATGCTTAACACCTTCAAAAATCAGTTTTTCATAAATTTCATCGCTGAGAATAATGATTTTATTTTTCTTTAAGATCGGGATTAATGCGCTCAGTTCCTCGCGGCTGTAAACTGCCCCGGTCGGATTGGACGGTGAGTTCAGAATTAATATCTTGGATTTCGACGAGATGTGTTTCTGAAGAATATCGGGAGTCAGTTTAAATCCGGTCGATTCGGTGGTTTTAAGAATCACATTCTTACCACCGAGCACCGTAACCATTTCGGGATAACTGAGCCAATAAGGCGCCGGGATGAGGACCTCATCGCCTTCATTTAAAAGCGCGAACAGAACGTTAAAGATAGCGTGCTTGGCCCCCGAGCCAACGATGATTTGCTCGGCTGCGAAGTCCAAATTCTGATCGCGTTTCAGCTTGGCGCAAATCGCCTGACGCAGTTCGAGCGTGCCGGTGACGGGTGTATATTTGGTAACGCCTTGATCGAGGGCCTTTTTGGCAGCGTCTTTTATATAGGCGGGCGTATCGAAGTCCGGTTCCCCGGCACTTAAAGAGACAACATCGATACCTTTCGATTTCATCTCTTTAGCCTTGGCCGTGATAGCCAACGTCACGGATGGAGCGACCGAGAGTACGCGACGGGATAAATCCATCGAGTTACCGGATTGTTTATTCGTCCCCTTTAAGGAACTTCCGGAGGGCACCTAAGAAGCCACCTTTCTTTTCGGACTCCTTTTTATCTTCTTTGGCCTTTTTTTCCTTCTTTTCAACTTCTTCTTTCTTGGCCTTTTCTTTCTTTGCTTTTTCAGGAGCCGGCTCGGGCTTGACTTCTTTTACTTTTTTCTCTTTTTTGGGTTTTTTTGGCTTTTCGGGAGCTTCGATGACGGCTGTAAATTCCAAAAGCGCCATGTCGCTTCCGTCTCCGGGCCGAGGCCCGAGACGAAGCACGCGCGTATAGCCGCCTTCGCGCTCCTTAAAGCGCGGCGCAATGTCCTGTTGCAACGCACGCGCAATTTCCGGCGAACCCAGACGGCGGATCAATTGGCGCCGTGCATGCAAACCCTCGGACTTTGCGATCGTGATCATCTGATCAGCAAACGAGCTTGCCTCCTTGGCACGCGTCCAAGTTGTTCGAATGCGCTTTTGCAACACAAGGCCACGGACCAAATTCCGGAGCAATGCCTTACGATGCGCGCTTTTAACTCCCAATTTTCTTCTCAGCCGTCGGTGTCTCATAACAAATCCTTAAGTCGTCGCGGCAGGTGTTTGAGTTGATGCCGCAGGCACAGAACCGCTGCCCTTCTTCAGACGTTCCTCAATATTCATTCCCAAGGAAAGTCCCATCTGACTTAATATGCTGTGGATTTCGGAAAGAGATTTTTTTCCGAAATTTTTATACTTTAACATTTGTGCTTCGGATTTTTGGATCAAATCACCGATCGTCTTGATATTGGCCGCTTCAAGACAGTTCGCGCTGCGCACGGAAAGCTCCAATTCGCTGATCGGCTTATTGACCAGATCCTTAAAGGACTGATCTTCCTCTTCTTCCTCTTCATCTTCTTCCGGCAGTTCTCCGTAATTCACGAAGATATCCAAGTGACGCTGAAGAATATTGGAGGCATAAAGCATCGCTTCTTCGGGTGTCATGGCGCCGTTGGTCCAAATTTCCAAATTCAGCTTGTCATAATCGGTAATTTGACCCACGCGCGTATCTTCCACCGCAAAATTCACCTTTATCACGGGTGAGAAAATGGAATCCACCGGAATCATGCCGATTGGGGACCCTTCCTTTTTATTGCGTTCGGCCGGAACGTAACCGCGGCCGCGGCCGATTTCAAGTTCCATACGGAAATGAATCGCCTTCGTCAGCGTGCAGATCACAAGATCCGGATTGACGATTTCAATCGTCTCATCCGCTTGAATATCCCTCGCCGTGACCGGCCCTTCTTTTTTCACGTCAATCAGGACCAACTTGGGGCCCTTGCCGTGATATTTTAAGACCAGACGCTTAATATTCATGACAATTTGAGCGCCGTCTTCATGAACGCCGTCCAAGGACGAAAATTCATGCTGCATCCCGTCTATCTTAATATTAGTTACAGCCGCTCCTTCGATCGAGGAAATTAAAACGCGGCGCAATGCATTGCCGATCGTCGTTCCGTATCCTCGCTCAAAAGGCTCCGCCGCGAACTTGCCGTACGTCGGAGTCAGGCTATCCTTAATAACCTCAAGCCGTTTTGGTACTTCAAATGTTTTCCACCGAATTCCCATCGTGTTCCTCCTTAGAGAGATAAAAAACCGGATTTTTAACGCTTATTTCGAATACAACTCAACGATCAATGACTCTTCAACCGGAAGTTGCGCATCCGCCTTGGTGGGAGCGCGCAGCACCTTCGCCTGCAACGAATTTTTGTCAAGTGACAGCCATTCCGGAATCTGAATATCCTGATACTTTTCCAAGGACGCCTTGATGCGGTTCAGATTCGCCTCTTTTTGCCTCGGTTCCACCACATCTCCGGGGCGTACTTGATAAGAAGGGATATTGACGCAATGGCCATTCACGAAAACGTGTCCATGATTAACCATTTGACGCGCTTCGCGCCGTGTCGCGGCAAAAAGGAGCCGATAAACCACGTTATCGAGGCGCGACTCCAATAGCTGGATTAAATTTTCGCCTGTCACACCACTTTTACGGGCGGCCCGCTGAAAAAACACGCGAAATTGGCGCTCCAGCATTCCATAAATCCTTTTTAATTTCTGTTTTTCACGTAACTGAAGTCCGTAATCGGAAATTTTACTTCTGCGCGAGCGTCCATGCTGACCCGGCGGCTGCTCCAATCTCTCCCGCAGTTTGTCATCCGAACGGCGTCCTCCCTTCAGCTGAAGATTGACGCCTTCGCGGCGGGAAAGACGATTGACCGGACCTCGGTATCTTGCCATAACTTAAACTCTCCTTCGCTTGGGCGGCCGACACCCATTATGCGGCAACGGTGTAATATCATGAATCGCGCTGACTTGAAGCCCTGCGGCCTGCAAGGCCCGTACGGCCGATTCGCGGCCGGAACCCGGCCCTTTTATAAAAACTTCCACTTCCTTCATGCCGAATTCGAGCGCCTTTTTTGCGGCCTGCTCGGAAGCGACCTGCGCGGCAAATGGTGTTGATTTTTTCGAGCCCTTGAATCCGGCGGCTCCGGAAGAGGCCCAACAAAGGGCATTCCCTTGCGGATCGGTGATGGTCACGATCGTGTTATTAAAACTTGCCGCGATATGCGCGACGCCGCGTGAAACATGTCTGACTTTTTTCTTTTTCGACATAACTTAATCTCCTTGAATCAAATCAATTTTACTTGGGCGCCGGTGCCTTTTTAATTAAACCGCCGACTGTTTTCCGCGGCCCCTTACGCGTTCGCGCATTGGTATGAGTGCGCTGCCCTCGCACAGGGAGACCTTTTAAATGCCGCCCACCTCGGTAGCATCGAATATCCATAAGACGGCGGATATTCTGCTGGATATCACGCCTCAAATCACCCTCCACCTTGGCTGTTTTTTGAATGGTGGCGGTGACCGCCGATATTTCCTTTTCAGACAGATCCTTGGCGCGCTTGTTCGGATCAATCTTATTTTCCGCCAAGATCTTCTGAGAAAGTGTCAAGCCGATCCCGTACAGATAGGTCAACGCGATCTCAATCCTCTTTTCCCTCGGTATGTCTACCCCTAAAATACGCGGCATACAGAATACTCCTTTACCCTTGCCGTTGTTTGTGCTTTGGATTTGAACAAATCACGTACACAATTCGTTTGCGTTTGACAATCTTGCAATTATCACAAATTCTTCTGACTGAACTTCTGACTTTCATGATAGAAACCTCGACTCTTTATTTGACTCTATAAGTAATGCGCCCTCGAGTCAGATCGTATGGTGACAATTCCACTTTGACCTTATCGCCCGGCAGAATGCGGATGTAATGCATTCTCATTTTGCCGGAAACATGCGCAAGAACCTTGTGGCCATTTTCCAGCTCCACTCGAAACATCGCGTTGGGCAACGGTTCGACGACCGTTCCCTCCACTTCGATCGCATCTTCTTTCGGCATGAACTGCTTAATCCCCTGTTAAATTAATAAAGCCATTTTCGGTGAATGCCACCGTATCTTCATAATGACTGGACCATTTTCGGTCTCTCGTTACGACGGTCCAACCGTCTTCGAGCGTTTCCACGGCATAATGACCTTCGGTCACCATCGGTTCGATAGCAAGCACTAATCCGTGAGAAATCTTGGGGCCATGGCCCCGTTTGCCGTAATTGGGGACTTGCGGTTCCTCATGAATCGCTCGTCCGATTCCATGTCCGACATAATCCCGCACAACTTTGAAGCCGGCCGTTTCAATAAATTTCTGAATGGCTTCGGATATATCCCCGATCCGAGCGCCCTCGCGATAAGCTTGAAGCCCCGCTTTAAGTGATCCGTCAGCCGTTTCAATAAGCTTCTTCTTAATTCCGTTTATTTCGCCTACCGGCCATGTCCGCGCGGCATCCGCAAAATAACCTTGAACATTGGCGCCGACGTCTACACTTACCAAATCACCGTCCTGTAATTTGCGTGATCCCGGAATCCCGTGAACCACTTCTTCATTGACGGAAATACAAGCCGTTTTAGGAAACCCGCGGTATCCCTTGAAAGCCGGTTTGGCCCCCGCTTTCCGTATCGTTTCTTCGGCAATCCTGTCGAGTTCCTCTGTCGTAACGCCCGGTATGACGGCGGGCTTGACGGCCTGAAACACTTGTCTCAGCACGTTACCCGCTTCTTGCATGATCTGAATTTCACGCTGCGATTTCAGTGCGATCATGCAACCGTTAAACCCAATTTTTCAAAGAGCTCCTTCAGCTCAGCTTGTAACTCTTCAACATCGAAATCCCCCGTCACATCCTGAAGGAGATGTTGCTTCCTGTAATATTCAATCAGCGGCGCCGTTTCCTTTTGATACATTTCCATGCGGTGGCGAATCGTTTCGGGTTGATCATCTTTTCTTTGCGTCAGTTCCCCGCCGCAAAAATCGCAAATGCCTTCTTTTTTCGGCCGAATATTCCTCAGGTGAAAATTGCCGCCGCATTTCAGGCAAATGCGCCTTCCGGATAAACGGTCGATGATCACCTTTTCAGAAGTTTTAAAATTCAAAACCGCATCCAGTGTTGATTTTTCTTCTTTCAAAAAACGGTCTAACGCTTCAGCTTGGCCGATGGTTCTCGGGTATCCATCCAATATAAAACCTTTTCTGACTCCGACCTTGCGAATCTCCTCGATCATCATCGCATTGACTAAATCATCGGATACCAATTCTCCGCGTTCGATCACATCCTTGGCTTTTTTACCTAAATCGGTTTGGGCCCGGATATGCTGCCTTAAAATATCTCCGGCTGCCAACTGCTTAGCCTGGTGAATCTTTTCAAGGATCTTCGCGTGAGTGCCTTTCCCCGCACCCGGAGGTCCCAATAACACAAGTTTCATTCTAGCGACGGGCCTTTAATTTGCCTTTTTTGATGAACCCTTCGTAATGGCGCATCAAAAGCTGAGACTCAATGGTTTTCATCGTATCCAAAACAACACCGACAATGATCAAAAGTCCCGTGCCGCCAAAGAAACTGGCGATCAAAAAAGGGATGTTTAAAAGTCTTGGCGACTGAACAATATTCGGAAACAAGGCAATGATCGCCAAAAAGACGGCGCCGCTCGCTGCGATGCGCGTCATGATGTAATCCAGATATTCTGCCGTGTTTTTTCCCGGCCGTATACCGGGAATAAATCCGCCGTATTTCTGCAAATTGTCACTGACTTCGATCGGATTAAAAGTAATCGCCGTATAAAAGAACGTAAAAAATAAAATCAAAGCGGCATAGATGATCGAATAGCTGACCGTTCCATAAGCCAAAAATTGCGCCGCCTTCGTCAACGCTCCCGCGTTGGGGAAAAACCCCGCGATCGTCGCCGGAAACAAAATCACCGATTGGGCAAAAATGATCGGAATCACGCCCGCCTGGTTCACTTTCAGCGGCAAGTAGGTGCTTTGCCCGCCATACATGCGGTGGCCCCGAATCTGCTTGGCATATTGCACGGGGATCTTTCTTTGCCCTTGAATAATCAAAATTACACCGACCACCGTGCCGACGAAGAGCCCGATCATTAAAACAAATTTCCACCATGCCAACTGCTGGCGGGCCGGGTCAAAAGGCGATAGCAGTAAAAATGTCTGCCAAAAAGCGGTTGGGATCGACTCAATAATACTGGCCGTAATGATGACCGAAATACCATTTCCAATCCCATACTGATCGATTTGTTCGCCCAACCACATAATAAAGGCGGTCCCGGTCGTCAACGTTAACATGGTCATCAACCGGAAAGCCCAACCC
>JBFHCO010000023.1:0-18782 GCA_041585205.1 Candidatus Omnitrophota bacterium
CGCGACCGGAAATGGGTCAAGTTTGGACGGAGCAGAACAAGCTGCAAAAATGGCTTGATGTGGAACTCGCCGCGCTGGATGCTCTCGCTTTCTACCGCTATATCCCCAAAGACATTCCCAAGAAAGTCCGCACCAAAGCCGGTTTTAATATCGAAAAAGTCAAAGAAATCGAAAAAACCGTTCAGCACGATGTGATTGCATTCCTTACCAACGTCGCTGAACATGTGGGTCCCGCGGGCCGCTACGTCCATTTCGGTTTGACCTCGTCCGACATTTTGGACACCGCCTTGGCGCTTCAGTTAAAGGAGGCCTCCGATATTCTCATCCGTGAATTAAAAAAACTGCTCAGCGCACTGAAGCAAAAGGCCAAGGAGCACCGGGACACTGTCATGGTCGGCCGCAGTCATGGCATTCATGCCGAACCGATCACCTTCGGTCTCAAAATGGCATTATTTTATGAAGAATTCAAACGCAATTTAAAACGTCTCGAAACCGCGACGGAAAATATCCGTTTCGGCAAGATTTCCGGCGCGGTGGGAACATTTGCCAACGTGGATCCGCGCGTGGAGGCCATGGTTTGTAAAAAACTGGGTCTTCAGCCGGCGCCGATTTCCACGCAGGTGCTGCAGCGTGACCGGCATGCCGAATATTTGTCGACGCTGGCCATCATCGGCGGTTCGCTTGAGAAGCTCGCGACCGAAATCCGCGGGCTTCAGAAAACGGAAACGCGCGAAGTGGAGGAATATTTCGGCAAAGGTCAAAAGGGATCTTCAGCCATGCCGCATAAAAGGAATCCCATTTCCTGCGAGCGGATCGCGGGGCTTTCCAGAATTTTGCGGGGCAATGCCTTGGCGGGACTTGAAAATATCGCACTCTGGCACGAAAGGGATATCACGCATTCCTCGGTCGAACGCGTCATCTTTCCGGACAGCACGATTCTTTTGGATTACATGCTCTTCACCATGCAGAATGTCATCAAGCATCTGCTGGTCTATCCGGATGCCATGCAGGCCAATCTCGAAAAAAGCCGCGGACTTGTCTTTTCTCAAGGGCTGCTTTTGAACCTGATTCAGAAGGGGTTGACGCGGGAGAAGGCCTATGCTCTGGTGCAGGAGAACGCCCAAAAAGTTTGGAAAAACGGCACACTGAATTTACGCGACGCCGTTCTGAATGATAAACAGATCGCCAAATACTTAACTGCCGAGGAAATCAAAGCCACTTTCAGCTATAAACATCACTTAAAAAATGTTGGAAAGATTCTAAAAAGAACAGGAGTCATTTGATGCTCGCAAAGACCAATAAGGAAACTGTTTCCAAAACAAATTTACCCTTACCGCTTGTCGGCCGCGGCAAGGTGCGCGACATTTACGCCGTCGGCAATGACCGGCTGCTGATCGTCACAAGCGACCGCTTGAGCGCCTTTGACGTCGTGCTGCCGAATCCGATTCCGGACAAAGGCCGCGTGTTGACGCAGATCTCGGCTTTTTGGTTTGATTACTTCAAGGATCTCATGCCGAATCACCTGATCACCGCGGACCTCGACCGCATGGGCCTCGACGCTTCGCTGCTTGAAAAATACCGCGGGCAGCTGGAAGGGCGCAGCATGCTGGTGAAAAAGGCGAAGCCGCTTACGGTCGAATGCGTCGTGCGGGGGTATGTCGCCGGCTCCGGCTGGAAGGACTATCAAAAGACGGGCATGATTTGCGGTCACCGGCTGCCCAAAGGATTGAAACAATGCGCGAAGCTTGAAGACCCGCTTTTCACTCCGGCCACGAAAGCCGAGACGGGCCACGATGAGAATATCGATTTTGACGGCGTCATCGAGCGCGAAGGCAAAGCGGTGGCCGAAAAGGTGCGGGACCTTTCCATTGAAATTTATAAAAAGGGAAGGGAGTTCGCCGACAAAAAGGGGATTTTGATCGCCGACACCAAATTTGAATTCGGCTTGATGGGCAAAGAATTGATTTTGATCGATGAAGTGCTGACGCCGGACAGTTCCCGCTTTTGGCCGAAAGATCAATACGCCGAAGGCCGTGATCAAGACAGCTATGACAAGCAAATCGTCCGCAACCATCTTCTGGAAATCAAATGGAATCAAAAACCGCCGGCGCCCGAGCTGCCCGCGGATGTCGTCGAAAAGACCGGCCAGGCCTACCGGGATGTGTATCAGCGTTTAACCGGGAAGAAGCTGGAGGCATGATGTTCACCGCCACGATCAATGTCACGCTGAAAAAATCCGTGCTCGATCCGCAGGGCAAAACCGTGATGCATGCCCTGGAGACCTTGGGTTTCAAGGAAGCCAAGGACTTGCGCGTGGGCAAGCACTTTGAAATGAAACTCGAAGCCTCGGACCGCTCCAAGGCGGAATCCAGCGTCCGCGCCATGTGCGATAAACTGCTGATCAATCCCGTCATCGAAGATTACACATTCGAGCTCAAAGAATCGCGTTCATGAAAACCGCCGTCGTCGTCTTTCCCGGATCGAATTGCGATACGGACTGCTACCATGCCTTAAATGATGTCATGGGCAGCCCGGTCTCTTTCGTCTGGCATAAGGAACGGGAATTTCCGAAAGTGGATTTGGTTGTGCTGCCCGGCGGTTTCAGCTACGGAGATTACCTGAGGACGGGTTCGATCGCCCGCTTTTCACCCGTGATGGAATCCGTAAAAAAACACGCGGAGTCCGGCCGCTACGTGATCGGGATCTGCAACGGTTTTCAGATTCTGCTGGAAGCCGGTTTTTTGCCGGGCGCCATGCTGCGCAACAAAACACTCTCCTTCGTCTGCAAACATGTGTACCTGCGTTGCGAAAACAGCGCTTCCGCATTCACCAAAAACATGAAAAAGGGCGCCGTGCTTTCCATTCCGATCGCACACGGCGAGGGCAATTACTTTTGCGATGATGCGACGTTTAAAGAGCTGCAGGATCAGGACCGGATCGCGTTCCGGTATGTTTCCGCCGAAGGTAAAACGGGCGAGGCATTCAACCCGAACGGATCGCGTGACCATATCGC
This sequence comes from Candidatus Omnitrophota bacterium, assembly GCA_041585205.1. GTDB lineage: Bacteria > Omnitrophota > Omnitrophia > Omnitrophales > Aquincolibacteriaceae > JBFHCO01. The sequence continues at coordinate 3,014 of JBFHCO010000023.1, forward strand.
CGGAATTCTGAATAAAAAAGGGAATATTCTCGGGATGATGCCGCATCCCGAGCGCGCGAGCGAATCCATTCTTTCAAGCACCGACGGCAAAGCCATTTGGGAAAGTTTAATGAAATGACCATGACGGACGCCGATACCAAAATAACTCCGGAAGTGATCGCCGCGCACGGCGTCACTGAAACTGAATACAGAAGCATCGTGAAAATTCTTGGCCGCGAGCCGAATTTGACCGAGCTCGGAATTTTCAGCGTGATGTGGAGCGAGCATTGCTCTTATAAAAATTCAAAACCGATTTTGAAGCAATTTCCGACGACGGGTTCCAAAATTCTGGTGAAGGCCGGAGAGGAGAATGCCGGCATCGTGGATATCGGAGACGGCCTTGCGGTCTGTTTTAAAATCGAAAGCCACAATCATCCTTCCGCCGTCGAGCCGTTTCAGGGCGCCGCGACGGGGGTCGGCGGTATTTTGCGGGATATATTCACGATGGGGTCCCGTCCGATCCTGCTTATGAATTCGCTGCGATTCGGCAAACTTGAAAACGCAACCACAAAGCGCCTTTTTAAAGGCGTCGTCGCGGGGATTTCCCATTACGGCAACTGCATCGGCATTCCGACCGTGGGCGGGGAAGTTTATTTCGATGAATCCTACGAAGGAAATCCGCTGGTCAACGCCCTGGCGCTTGGGATCATCAAAAAGGATGAAATCGTCAAAGGCAAGGCGACCGGTACCGGCAATCCCGTTTATTACGTGGGCGCAGCGACGGGACGTGACGGGTTGGGCGGGGCGGCTTTTGCCTCGCGCGAATTAACCGAAGAAAGCCATGAAGACCGGCCCGCCGTGCAAGTGGGCGATCCGTTCCTTGAGAAACTGCTGATGGAGGCTTGTCTGGAATTGATCAAAACGGATGCTTTGGTCGGCATGCAGGATATGGGCGCGGCGGGGCTGAGCTGCTCAACCTGTGAAACGGCGTCGCGCGGTTCTTCGGGCATTGAAATCGATTTGCAGAAAGTCCCGCGCCGTGAAACAGGAATGGTCCCTTATGAATTGATGCTTTCCGAATCGCAGGAGCGCATGTTGATTATCGCCAAAAAGGGGAAAGAAAAGGAAGTGGAACGCATTTTCGAAAAATGGGATTTGCATGCGGTCAAAATCGGGGAAGTCCAAGACGGCCATCTGATGCGCGTCAAAGACGGACCGGAGCTCGTCGCCGAAATCCCCGCGAAGGCGCTCGCCGACGAAGGACCCGTTTACAAACGCGAAGAAAAAAAGCCGGCCTACCTTGAAAAGGCGCAGCGGCTGGATCTTGCGGCCGTCAAGGAACCGAAAGATTTTACGGCTGTCTTGAAAAAATTGCTCGGCCATCCTTCGATTGCCTCCAAGGCCTGGGTGTGGGAGCAGTACGATCATATGGTGCGTACGGACACGGTTTTCTATCCCGGCCATGACGCCGCCGTCGTGCGCATCAAAGGCACGCAGCGCGGAATTGCCGTGTCAACCGATTGCAACAGTCTGTATTGTTATTTGGACCCTTACGAGGGCGGTAAAATCGCCGTGGCCGAAGCCGCGCGCAATGTGGCCGCGACGGGGGCGGTGCCTTTGGCGATCACCAATTGCCTGAATTTCGGAAACCCGATGAAGTCGGAAGTGTTCTGGACCTTTCATCAGGCGGTGCAGGGAATGATCGACGCCTGTAAGGCGCTCAAAACTCCCGTGACCGGAGGCAATGTGAGTTTTTATAACGAATCTCCCGCCGGCGCCATTCAGCCGACCCCGACGGTCGGAATGGTCGGGTTGCTGGAAAATATTGAGACGCGCATACCAAGTCATTTTCAAAATGATGGAGATTTGATATTTCTTTTGGGTGAAACGAAGAATGAAATCGGTGCCAGTCATTATTTGATGATCGAACACGGCTTGAAACAAGGGCTGCCGCCGCGTCTTGACCTGGAAAAGGAGACGGCGCTGCAGGAGCTCTTGCTTGAATCCGCGCGTGCGGGCCTGCTCGAATCCTGCCATGATTTATCCGAAGGAGGGCTGGCCGTCGCCTTGGCGGAATGCTGTTTCAACCCGAAAAGGAATTTCGGTGCCGTGCTGGATCAACTCAATTTAATTCCGCAGGCCGCCGGCCTGCGCCAGGATGCGCTTTATTTCGGCGAATCGCAGTCGCGCGCGATCGTCTCCGTCACATCCGACAACAAGGAAGCCATCATTCGCGCGGCGCAGAACCATCGAGTGCCCGTGTATCAGATCGGGAAGGTGGGCGGTCAGAAGCTTGTGATCGGTGATAAAATAGAAGTGGATGCGGCGGAATGCGCAAAAGTTTACCGCGAAACCATCCCGGGGAGCATGGCAAGCTGATGTCGGACGAAAATATCAAAGAATCGTGCGGGATTTTCGGGATTTATAATCACCCGGAGGCTGCCCAAATCTCGCATTTGGGATTGTTCGCTTTGCAGCACCGGGGCGAGGAAGCGGCCGGCATTTGCGTTTCGGACGGCGAAGATCTCAAAATCTATAAAAACGTGGGCCTTGTGGGTGAAGTTTTCTCGGAAGAAAATATCGCCCCCCTGAAGGGGAATATCGCGATCGGGCATGTGCGCTATTCCACGACCGGATCCTCGACCCGCGCCAATGCCCAGCCCTACCGTGTCGATTATTCCCGCGGTCAAGTGGCTGTGGCCCATAACGGCAATCTGGTCAATGCCCAGATCCTGCGTTCGGAGCTCGAAGCCTACGGTTCCATTTTCTCAAGCACCATGGATTCTGAAATCTTCGTTCATCTAATGGCCAAGCCGGCCTACCGCAATCATGAAGAAGCGATTGTGGAAAGCGTCAAGCGCGTGGAAGGCGCCTTTTCGCTCGTGATCCTGACGGAAAAGCAGCTCTTCGGCGTGCGCGATCCGCACGGTTTCCGGCCGCTTTGTTTCGGGAAACTCGGCAAAAGCTATGTGCTCGCATCCGAAACCTGCGCGCTCGACTTGATCGAAGCGGATTTCATCCGCGAGGTGGCGCCGGGTGAGGTGCTGGTGATCGACGAGAAAGGTCCCCGCAGCCATTTTCCTTTTAAAAACAAAGAAATCAAAAAGGCGCATTGTATTTTTGAGCACGTTTATTTTGCGCGCCCCGACTCGACCATTTTTGGGGATAATGTCGGTCTGGTCCGCGAGAAGTTAGGGCGCAATCTGGCCAAGGAACACCCGGTCACAGCCGATATCGTCATTCCGGTGCCGGACTCGGGCAATTTCGCGGCGATGGGGTATGCCAAGGAATCCGGCATTCCGCTTGCGCATGGTTTTACGCGCAATCACTATATCGGCCGCACCTTCATCAGCCCGAAGGAATCGCAGCGCACGCTCAAAGTCAAAATCAAATTAAATCCCATCAAGGAAGTGGTGGACGGCAAGCGCGTCGTGGTGGTGGATGATTCGATTGTGCGCGGCAACACATCCAAAAACCGCGTCAAACTGCTGCGCAAGGCGGGTGCCAAAGAAGTCCATATGCGCATATCATGTCCGCCGCACGTTTCGCCCTGCTATTACGGCATTGATTTTCCTTCCAAAAAGGAACTTCTGGCCTGCAACAACACGATGGATGAAATCAAAAAGTTCCTGGATGTGGAGTCCATCGGTTATCTGTCATTGGAAGGCATGCTCTCCGCCACGAGTCAGGACAAAAAAGTTTTTTGCCATGCCTGCTTTTCCGGCGAATATCCCACCGAAATTTTCGACGACGTCGATAAATTCAAGCTCGAGAAAAAAAGAAATTAAGCGGGTTCGTGCCTAGAGATTTTTCAGTTCCTTGGTGAGCTGATCGATCATGCCCTTGGCGTCTCCGAAGAGCATCATCGTCTTTTCGCTCTCAAAGAGGGGATTTTTGATTCCGGCGAATCCGGAGCTCAGACTGCGTTTGATCACGAGAACGCTTTTGGCCTTGTCGACATCCAGAATCGGCATGCCGTAAATCGGGCTGCCCGGTTCATTGCGTGCGGCGGGGTTCGTGACGTCATTGGCGCCCGCCACAATCACCGTATCGGTGCGGTCAAATTCGGGATTGATCTGCTCCATTTCGACCAGCTCATCATACGGAACCTCCGCTTCGGCCAGCAGCACGTTCATGTGGCCGGGCATGCGGCCCGCTACCGGATGAATCGCGTATTTGACCGTCTTACCCTGCGTTTTCAATTGATCGGCCAATTCTTTCAAACTGTGCTGGGCGCGCGAAACCGCCAGCCCGTAACCGGGCACCATGATGACGGACGTGGCCGCATCCAGAATGAGGACGGCTTCTTCCGGGGTGGCGCTTTTTACATTTGAGTAAGTTTCCTTTTGGCCTTTTCCCGCCGCGGCCATAGGTTCCACTTTTCCGAAAGCGCCGAACATCACATTGCCGAGCGAACGGTTCATGGCCTTGCACATGATTTGGGTTAAAATCAGACCGGCGGCTCCCACGAGCGAACCGCTGACGATTAACACCTTATTCATTAATACAAATCCTGTCATCGCGGCCGCGATGCCTGAAAAGGAGTTCAGAAGCGAAATGACGACCGGCATGTCCGCACCGCCGATCGGCAGAACGACGAGGATGCCGAGCAAAAAGGCGAGTCCCGTTAAAATTATATAAAAAAGAATCTCATAGGGCTGCACGACAAAAAGCACGCTTAACACAATCAGCCCCGCTCCGAAAAGGCTGTTGACGACATTTTGAAAAGGGTAGGTCAGCGGCTGCTGATACACCCAGCCCTGCAGTTTGCCGAAGGCGATCATGCTGCCTGAAAAGGTAAGCGCTCCGATCGCCGTTCCCAAGACCAGCGTGATCAGCGTCGGGATGTCCGCCTGTCCGGTCGCGCGTAAATATTCGGACGCCGCCACAAGGGCCGAGGCGATACCGCCGAAGCCGTTAAAGATTGCGACCATTTGCGGCATGGCGGTCATCGCCACGAGGCGGGCACTCAAAATACCGATGACGGTACCGGCAAAAATACCGATCCCGATCAGGCGGTAATCGACGATATCCTGATGGATCAGCGTGATTACGATCGCGATCAGCATGCCGAGTGCCGCAAGAAAATTGCCTGACTTCGCCGTGCGCGGCGAACTCATGCGCTTAATGCCCAGAATAAAAGCCGAGGCCGCGATCAAGTAGGCAAGATCCACGATCAGAAGCAGCGCGCCGGAAGCCATGGTCAACCCTTCCTCTTGAACATGCGCAGCATGCGGTGGGTGACGGCGAACCCTCCGACCACGTTGATGGTGGCAAAGATCACCGCGGCCAAACCGAGCCAAGCGGCCAGGTTTTGTTCCCGGGCACCCGCCGCGATCATGGCGCCCACCAGCACAATGCCCGAAATGGCATTGGCGCCCGACATAAGCGGGGTGTGCAGGGTGGGAGGGACTTTGGAAATGACTTCAAATCCCACAAAAATGGAAAGGATAAAAATAAAAAAAGCGATCATGAAAGCTTCCATTTAGCGCTCCGCCGATTTGACTTGGGGGTTTAAAAGGGTGTCGTGACAGACGGGATCGTCCATCTTGAGCTCGATTTTTCCGTCCCGCAGAATTTCGGATAAAAAATTAAGGACATTCTTCGCATAGAGTTGGGAGGCGTGAATCGCCGTCCGGCTCGGATAATTCAAATAACCGATAATCGTGACGCCGTTTTCGGTGATTTCTTTTCCTTTTTGAGTCAGAGCGCAATTGCCGCCCGTTTCAGCGGCCAAATCCACGATGACAGAACCCGGTTTCATGCCGGCGACGGCTTCTTTGGTGATCAGCAGCGGGGCCGGTTTACCCGGGATGAGCGCGGTTGTAATGACGATATCCGATTCACAAACATGCTGCGTGATCAGTTCCTGTTCCTTGCGATGCGCGTCTTCGGAAAGCTCCTTGGCATAACCGCCCTGATCTTCGGTATTTTCGTCCGCGATCGGAATTTCAACGAATTTCGCGCCCAGACTTTCCACCTGCTCCTTCACGACGGGACGCGTATCAAAGGCCTCGACCAGGGCGCCCAGCCTTTTTGCGGTGGCGATCGCTTGCAGTCCGGCCACGCCGGCACCGATGATGAAAACCTTCGCGGGCGTGATCGTGCCGGCTGCGGTCATCATCAGCGGCATCATTTTATGCAAACGATCCGCGGCGGTGAGCACGGCTTTGTACCCGGATAAGTTGCTCTGCGAGGACAAGGCGTCCATTTTTTGCGTGCGGGCCAGACGGGGCAGGGCGTCGAGCGAAAAAACACTGACGCGCCGGTCGTTTACTTTCGACAACAGCTCCGGTTCCAGAGTGCGTCCGAACAAACCGATCAGGATACTTTCATGCTTCAAAAGATCCGCCTCATGCAGGTTGGATCGCGGATCCTTGACCGGAGGGCGGACCTTGAGAACGATGTCGGCTTCTGAAAGCAGTTTGGCTTTGTCAGCCACAACGGCGGCACCGGCGGCTTTGTAGTCCGCATCGAGAATACCGCTCGCGATACCCGCCCCCTGCTCGACGCTGACCGATAATTTCATCGCCGTCATCTTTTTGACGGTCTCCGGCGTCGCGGCGACCCGCTTCTCAAGATTTTCGATTTCCTTCGGAATGGCTACATTCATCGTGCGGACATTTTATCACCAGGCTCATACGATCAAAGAGTTTTTCTTGTCTGGTTTTTTTAAACCCAATTTGATAAATTCTTGCCATGCATGGAATGATTTTAGCCGGAGTCGGACTTTATCTCGCCGTGATCCTTGCCGTCGGTTATTTTTCCGCCAAAAAGGTTCATAACTTCACCGATTTTCTCATTGCGGGGCGTCAGTTGCCATTCTCGCTGGCCACGGCGACCCTTTTCGCGACCTGGTTCGGAGCCGGGACCTGCATGGGCGCGGCCGGCGTCGCTTATGCGGACGGTTTTTTGGGAACGATCGCGGATCCCTTTGCGGCGGGAGTGTCTTTGATTATCGCCGGTTTTTTCTATGTGGGTCTTTTGCGGCGTCTCAAACTGCTGACCGTGACGGATATATTCGGCCGTTATTATGATACCGGTTCCGAAATCTTCGCTTCCGTTCTCATGATTCCGACTTATGTCGGCTGGCTTGGTTCGCAAATGGTGGCGGTGGGATATATTCTGCATGCGTTGACCGGCATGAACGCGCAGCTTGGGATTGTCATCGCAGCGGCGGTGGTGGTGATCTACACAACCGAAGGCGGCATGTGGGCCGTGGTTTTAACCGACGTCATTCAGGCTGTGGTCCTGGTCGTCGGGCTTTTTTGGCTTTTTGGCGCCGTCATGGATCAAATCGGGGGATTCAATCAGCTGATTGCGTCAACGCCGCCTGAACTTTTAAAACTGGTTCCTGAAAAACCCGATTTCGACGGGTGGATAGTCTACGCCGGTCAATGGATGATGTGCGGACTCGGTTGCGTGGTCGGGCAGGATTTGATTCAGCGGTCGCTGGCCAGTAAAAATGAGCAGGTGGCCAAACAAAGCGCGTTGACGGCCGGGTTTCTTTACTTGACCATTGGTTTGATCCCGCTTTATTTGGGATTGGCGGGCCGGCTGGTTTTGCCCGAATTGGCGGACCCCGAGCATGTGATTCCGCAGCTGGCATTGAAATATCTTTCGCCGCTTGCGATGACGCTATTCCTGGGAGCGCTCATTTCCATGATCATGAGTTCCGCGGACAGTTCGCTTTTAGCGGGCACTTCGCTCGTGACAAACAATATCCTGTTCCGTATCTGGCCCGGACTCGGAAAGGCGCAGGCGCTTCCGATCGCGAGAGTGGTCACGGTTTTGCTGGCCCTTTTATCGATGGGGATCGCGCTGTATGTCAAAGAAATCTACGGTTTGATGGTCAATTCGTGGGCGACGCTTTTTGTCGGCGTGCTCGTTCCGGTCACGGCCGCGCTGTATTGGAAACGCGCCAATCGCGCGGCGGCCTGGATGTCCATGCTGGGCGGCACGGGTATGTGGCTCGGTTACATTTTTTTTGCCGGAGGGAGTCTTGAAGATGTCTCCGATCCCGTTTTTTACAAGGCCGCCGTTTATGGCGGAGCGGCCAGCCTCATCGGTTATGTCATCACGACGTTTTTCTTTTCAAAAAAAACATCCGTCCCGGTCTATCTTTCCGCGCAGGATCAAAATTGATCGGACTTTTCCGAAAAAAAATCAAAAAATATGTGTTTTGTGTTGACCCGCACTGGGATCTTTCCTACAATGTCCTCAAAGCTGGCCCGGTTGTTTAATTGCAATCATTGAACAGGCAGGGGGAGTAATGACGAAGTTTCACGGAAAATTATTGATCATCGGCTGCGGTTCGGTATCGCAATGCGCGATCCCGCTTGTCTTGAGGTTGATGGACATTCCCGCCGAGAAGATCACGATTATGGATTTTGCGGACAATCGCCACCGCGTGCAGGGTGCCCTCAAGCAGGGTGTCCGGTATGTCTTTGAGCGTGTCACGAAAGATAATTATGCCTCTCTGCTGGCTCAGTATGTCGGTCCGGGAGATATGATCATCGATCTGGCGTGGAACATTGAATGTATCGCCATGGTCGAATGGTGCCGCGAGCGCAATGTCCTATACTGCAACACCTCGGTCGAGGAGTGGGATCCTTATAAGGATAACGAGCGCAACGAACCCACGAAATACACGCTTTATTCCCGCCATATGGAAATTAGGAAAATGATCGATCGTTGGGGCAGCAATAACGGCGCCACAGCCATCGTCGATCACGGCGCCAACCCGGGGCTTGTGTCCCATTTCACCAAGCATGCCTTAATCGGTATCGCCGAGAAGATACTCAAGGAAAAATCGGGTGATGCCCGCGTTCCGGCTCTTGAGAATGCGCTGGCCGATAGAAATTTTGCCAGGCTCGGCCAGCTGACGGGAACCAAGGTGATTCATATCAGCGAACGTGACACTCAAATCACGGACAAGCCCAAACAAGTGAATGAATTCGTCAATACGTGGAGTATTGAGGGTTTTTTTGAGGAAGGCGTGGCGCCCGCCGAGCTGGGTTGGGGCACCCATGAAAAGTATGTTCCCGAAAATGCGTTTTTTCATCCGCACGGTCCCAAAAATCAAATCTGTTTGCGCTCCATCGGCATGAAGACCTGGGTGCGCTCGTGGGTGCCTTGCGGTGAAATCACGGGGATGGTGATCCGCCATGGTGAAGCTTTCAGTATTTCAGATCGTTTGACCGTGTGGGAGAACGGCGATGCCGTGTATCGCCCCACGGTTCACTATGCCTATTGTCCCTCGGACGTGGCGATCAATTCGCTGCACGAGCTGGAGATGCGCCAGTTCAAACTTCAGGAAAAACAGCGGATCATGAATGATGAAATCATTGACGGGGCCGATGAGCTCGGCGTGCTGCTCATGGGCCATGATTTCAATTCCTGGTGGTGCGGCAGCCTTTTGAATATTCATGACGCACGGAAGCATGTTCCCGGACAGCAAGCGACGACACTTCAGGTCGCTATTTCGGTGGTTGCCTGTGCTCTGTGGATGATCAAAAATCCCAAGAGCGGTTTCTGCCTGCCGGATGACATTGATCATGAATCCATCTTGGAGATCAGCAAGCCCTTTATCAGCCCTTTTGTTTCCTATGCGGTGGACTGGACACCTTTGAAAAATTTAAATCTCAAGTTCACCAAATTCGATATTCAACGTCCCAAAGAGGAGGATGCCTGGCAGTTTACGACCTTCTTGGTCGACCATGCGGAACGAAAACGCGCCCATGCCCAATCCCCTGACAGCAAACGGCAAGCTGTCAAAATTTAAAGCCGATCCGAACGGCATCGAAAATCTGATCCGCGCTGCGATAAAAAAGCATCGTACGCCTTTTATGATCATCCGCCGCAATATCCTTAAACGGCAGTATCTCCTTTTTAAGCGGTATTTGCCGGAAGTCACGCCTTATTACGCCATCAAGGCCAATTCCCATCCGGCCATCATCAAATCATTCATCAAAATGGGTACCGGTTTTGACGTCGCGAGCGCCTGGGAAATGGAGCATGTGCTGAAACTCGGCGCCTCGCCCGAGAAAATCGTTTTTGCGAATACGATCAAAACCGAACAGGATATCATCGCGGCGCGCCGCCGGCGTGTCCGGCTCATGACTTTTGACAGCGAGCCCGAACTCTACAAACTGTCCGAGCATTTTCCGAAGGCGCAGGTACTGCTGCGCATCAAAGTCAACAATCAGGGCAGCGTGGTGAATCTTTCCCTGAAATTCGGCGCGGATCCGGAAAATGCGGTCGCGCTGCTCAAAAAGGCGCATGTGCTGGGCTTGACACCCATGGGGATTGCCTTTCATGTCGGGTCGCAATCCAAAAATATTGAAAATTATCTGCAGGCGCTCGAAATATCCGCGGATATTTTTGACCGCGCGAGCGAGCAGGGGATAGAGCTCAAGATGCTCGATATCGGCGGGGGTTTTCCGATTCAACATTTTGAAAAGGAAATCGGGATCAATTTTGAGCGCATGGCGGTTCAGATCCGGAAACAGATTCACAAGTCTTTTGACAAAAAGGTCAAATTCATAGCCGAGCCGGGACGGTTTTTGGTCGGGCCGGCGGGCGTTCTCGTGACGCAAGTCATCGGACGGACCTTCCGCAACAATAAAAATTATTATTATCTAAATGACGGTATCTATCAGGATTTCTCAGGGATGGTGTTCGATCATTGTAAGTACGAGTTTAAAACCATGCGGCGGGGACAGAAGTTTTTAAGCGCGCTTGCGGGACCGACCTGCGATTCCTTTGATACACTTGCGATGGATGAGGAAATCCCCGAGCTTTACGTGAATGACATTGTGTATGTTAAGAATATCGGGGCCTATTCTTCCGCCTCGGCGGCCGCCAATTTCAACGGCTTCCCGCCCGCCAAAGTGGTGTTGATTTAGCAGCCGTCCCTCCGCAACAAAAACTAGCATTTCATAACATTGTCTTACATCCCCTAGATCGATCCTCAAGCAATTTGCAATCTCGGCTCTCTTCGGGTAAGCTTACGCAATTCTGATTTTTCCCTCATAGGACTGAGGCAATTGAATACCTGGCGCAATCACCCAACCAAGGCCTTGTCCCAAGGAGTCTTTGCACTTCTTACGCTATTTTTCTATCTTGTTTTAGAGCTTTTCTTTCTCCCTTCGCAAGTTTTCGCTCAAAATCTTTCAGTTCGGGCAGGGTCCTCAATGGGTGCATCTTCTGCCTCAGTCCGGGACCTGGAGATCACCGTCCCTCCCGAACTTGGTTTTATAGATTATTCCTTCCAAGGTTCCTCAGATAAAACCGTGATTTACATCCAAGACGCGCATGACTCGCTTGAAGCTCAGGAGCGCATCGCACAAATCATTCATCATCTTGTGCAAACCCAGGGCGTTCGTGTTGTTTTGGAGGAGGCTTATGAGGGGACTGTTCCGACGGATGCCTATTTCGGCCATATCCGGGACGCCGAGACGAAAAAGGAAGTCGCATACCGGCTGATGGATCAATTCCGGCTCGGAGGCGCCGAATACGCCCACATCAATCGCAGCACCGAATTTGAATTGGTCGGAGCGGATGATATCCGGCTGCACTTGGAAAACATCGAATGGTACCGGCGCTCGGTCGCGCAGCAGGACATCATTCAAAAGGATCTTCAGGTCCTGACCCGTCACCTTCAGAAATTGGCGGACCGTTATTTTCCCAAGGAAATCAAAGATTGGATGAAGTGGAAAGATAGATTCGCCGGTCAAAAGATGGATCTTTACGATTACCTTAAGCGCGCGAGCGGATTGGTGCGGTCGGAAATTTCCGAATTTCCGGCCATCCGGTTGATTTTGGAAATTGCCGGTTCCAAGCAGGATGCTCCGGAACTCAAGGCACGGCTTGAATCCATGCCGGCATCCGCGCTATTTCAGGAAATCGAGCGATTGGAGCGCATTATCGCCGAGCGGTATTTGAGCGGAGAAAGAGAACAAAGACTGTTTCGATACCATCAGGGAATCGGCCTCATTCAAAGGTTAAATGTCCTGGAAGTCAGTGCGGAGGAATATGACGCGGCCCGCAGCTTGCTAGCAGATCTGCGGTTTGAGGATTTAGCCGCCTTCATCGTTGCGCACGGCGGCAAGCCGGTGGCCTTGTCAAAAAAGTGGCGGGAAAACATCCGTCACGCGATCCGCTTTTATGAAATCGCCCGGGAAAGGGACCGCGCGATCGGAAATCCGCTGGATGATTTTTTGAACAGGGAAGAGCGCGCGGCGATTCTGGTCTTCGGCGGCTTTCACCGCAGCGGCATCGAAGCGATCTTGAAGGCGAAGGGCCTCTCTTACATCGTGGTATCCCCGAAAATCTCCGGGGTGTCCGAAGAGCATCAAACCCGGTACAGGCGTTTGATGGCCCTAGGTTCTGAAACCTACTCGAGGGTCTCAAGTCAGTCGACGCCCTATGAACGCCTTTTTGAAACGGCCTATTTTTTCCCCGAACCGGCCCGGAGGGAAGTCGCCCGTATCCTGGAAGCGGTCGAAACGCGCGCGGGGAAGCGTTCCGAAGTAAGAGATCTGCGTCATGAGGGGATGATCGCTCAACCGCCTTTACAGCGCAAACGCAAACGTGTGACCGTCGGTGTCGAAGCGTTAAAATCGGAGCTAAAAAAATACTCAGGCGCCTTGAGGAAGGTCGGCCGCGCCCTGCATATCAGCCATCAAACCGTCGCCAATCTGATCGACCGCTATCAATTGACCCACTGGGTTCAAAAATTGCGTAAAGACAGGCGCATTCCGGACTATGATCCCGGTAAATCACGCTTCAGAAAACTGCTCATTCAATACCGCGCACAGCGCGCGCCTATCGCCGCGGTGCTCGGCATATCGATCGAGCAGGTCAGCGCTCTGACACGAAGTCATCATCTCAAAGCGCTGGCAAAAAAACTCCGGCGCGGCATCGCGAGCCTTTATCCGGGAAAAGCGCGCATGGTGCAATTAATCAAAAAATATCAAGCCAGAGAGCATTTAATCGCGGAAGAACTGAATGTTCAGCAGCCGACAGTCTGGAAATGGATCAGGGATCATCATCACAGGCGTTTAGCCCATCAATTGCGCGCCTCCCGTTCCGAAGTCCGCGGTTTGGATGAAACAGATGAATATCTTGCGAGTTTGAGGAATATCTCTCAGCAAGTCATCGTCGAGCATTGGGCGGGCAAGGATGCTGAAAAGGTGGAGGATGATTATAAAAAGCAATTAAATGAAGATCTGGCATGGTTAGAAGAAAATGAAGCCGTGTTTTCGGGCGAACGGCTCGAGTTACCGTCTGAGTTTCGCTCCGGCGATCTGGTCCGCTTTATTCCGATAGGGCTTACCAACCGCTATACGGCCATTCCCAAGGATAAGGAAACGATGCGTTTCGCGGTTGTACTCGGCGCACAAAAGGGGACCGAGGACATTATGCTGCTCTATGAAAACCGTCACACCGGACGGGTGCTCCGCGTCGCTAAATCAGCCATGCCCAGAATTTACGAGCGTCTGCATATATCCAAGGTCAAAATGTACATGCTGCTGCTCAAAGAGCTGGGGCAGAAAGCGTATGTGTCTGACCAGCATGAGCAGCTGGTATGGGACCGGCTCAATGATTTGACGCATCTTGACCTTCATCAGATCACGCATTGGATGGTGGGCGTTCTTGAACATTGGAATGGAACCGGATTTGCGTTCCAGCCCATGGAAAAAGCGGATGACGCGCAGCCGGGTGACATACTGGTCAACGTTGAAATTGTCGAATTAAAGCGCCATCTCGCTTTGTGGTTTAAAACCACGGACCATTATCGGGTTTTATCGCCGTGGCTGTATCTCGGCCGCGATTATAAAACAGATGATAACCTGCTTTTATTTGATCATAACGGCCGCTTGATCCGAATTTCAAACGTCAATTTCATCAAAATCTTCAAAAAAGTCCCGTTTCCGGGAGAAGCGCCCAGCCGCCGTTCGGAAATCAGATCCGAATTGCTCGCGGTTCACGGCGCCCGTTACCCGACTTTTGTGTTATCAGACGCTGTATTTGACCTGCTTGATCCGAAATCAAGCGCATGGGCCATGACCATCGCGGATAAAACGTTGCGGCGTTACCGCCATGATCTCTGGAGAAAAACGGCGCACGGAAAGAAAGTATTGCGGGGCATCGCGCTTGCCGCCAAAGCCGGATTAACCGGCGCCATGCTCCAAGTGCTGTTTGATAAGGGGAATGTGATTTTTATCAGGCGGGCAACCGTCATGAATCCCAATGTATTGATTCCTCAGGGGCATGCATTGAAGATCGGCACCGAGGATTTGGTTCAAAAGACATGGTGGGAAGAGCGCCTTCATTTGGAAACCTTTCGATTGCCGATGATAATATGGAACAAAATTTCCGAAGTCATTCTTAAATCAGAAATAGCGGCCGTGAAGGAGTTGCGCCGGATCACGCTGAAGGTGCATCGATTGCGCTCAGCGGTATTGAGCAATCCGTGGTATGCCGCCTTTATTCCCACCGAGGCCCTGGCCCTGCTTTTGATTCACCTGTACGGTGAGCGCTCGACCTGGTTCCGCATCGAAGAAATTTTTCCGAAATCGCTGCAAATTCTTTTATGGCAAATGCGCGAAAAAGCAAAACCCTCGCCTTTCGAGATCGAGCGTTTAAAAGATACCGCGCTGGATGTGGAGCATACACGCGCCCGCTCGGAATTGAGAGGCAGGGCGGAGGAGTCGGTCAATAAGCTGATCCTCAGAATTCAGAAGCTGCGTCACGATTTAAAAAATGCGCATGCGTGGCCGTCTGAATTATGGCTGCGGTTTTCGGACGACATGGATGAAGTCATTCAATTGGTCAAACAGGATGAATTTCTGAAAGCCGCCATTAAATTACATTCGGTGGGTCCCGCTAAAGCCAGCCGTTACAGGGAATGGATTCTTGAAGCCCATCTCAAAGAATTCGTCAATTTGGAAAACGCCGTTCGCGTTCGCAAACATTCGGTGGCCGCTATGCGTGAGGCCGAAGCGGATGAAAACTTAACGGACGATCTCATTCTTGTCGCCATCGAGTATTTGTTGCAGCGCACCCGGAAGGTCATTAACCCCACAAACGTCGCGATCACGGCGGAAATATCGTTGGCGAAGCTTTTGGTGCGGATGAAAAAGAATCCGCAAATCGGTATAACCATCGAATATGCCGAACGAATCCGGCGCCGGCGGGAGAGCGGCGGATCGAAGGAAGCGAGATCCGAACTACGGGCCGGAGCATCGAGCAACCTTAAAAATTCTCTCATCAAACATCCTGCTTACGGAAGGGAAATCAGGAGATGGATTGAGAGAAATCGAATCTTAGTGAATAAAGAGAATCAAGTATATGCGGACCGGATGACTCTCGAAGCATTGTCGAAAAGGATCAATGCCTTTTACTACGCTGAGCCGGGCATCGAGGAAAGCTTCTATGCGCTCAGCGAATTCGAAATCCGCCAGTATTTAAAGGCCAAGCGGGCGACGAATCCCGCATATTACGCGAGCGCCGAGGAAGTCCGGTTTTATCTTGAAGTGAGGCAGTATTATCGTATGAGCAATCAGCCCGAAAAGCTCAAACGGGAAAATCCCGGCCTTTATCAAGCGGCGCTTAATCATGGCTGGTTTTTCAAGAAAAAACGGCTGGTGGACCCGATTTACCGTCCGGACCCGCCCGCAACCCATGAAGAAATTGTGCCGAGCGAAGCTAGATCCGAAATGCGGTCCGCGGAAATACACGGATTTGCCGAAGCGCTTTGGAATATCAATCTCGAGGACGCGCA
>JBFHCO010000024.1:0-18638 GCA_041585205.1 Candidatus Omnitrophota bacterium
CTATGTTCAGTTTTCAAAGCGGGTTTCAAAAAAAACACTCTTCAATGGGGCGTTGCTTTTTTTTACGTCCTGTCTAATCTTATTTTGGTTTTTATTTCGCATCAAACTCCCTTATCTTTCGGCTTATTTTTATATTTGGGTGGCGTCTTTTTCGATTACAATGACCACCCAATTCTGGATGCTAGCGAATGATATTTTTAATCCCGCGGAAGCCAAGAGACTTTTTGGATTGATTATCAGCGGCGGAAGTCTCGGGGGAATATTGGGCGGTATTTTAACAAGCCAAGCCGTACGCTGGATGCGCACGGAAGACCTGATGTTTGTGGCGGCTGGCATATTGATTCTGTGTATGTTGCTGCTTCATTTCTTATGGAAGGCGTTACCGGGAATTGCGGAAACTAAAGCGGCGCCGGCAATCGATCAGAATAAAACCAGTGCGAAGCCCAATCAGAAATCCCAGGACAATGTTTCGGCGAGGAAGCTATTATTCGGTTCCTCCTATTTGATCATGCTGGCGGGCCTGGTCATTTTGGCCAAAATGGCTTCGACCGTCGTCGATAATCAATTCAACGGCATTGTCGAAATTTCAATTATGGGCAAAGACGAGCGGACCGCGTTTTTCGGCGGATTTATGGCCGGTTTGAATGCCCTTTCGTTTTGCATGCAGCTTTTTGTGACCAGTCTGGCATTGCGTTATTTGGGAGTCGGCCTATCACTTTGGATTCTTCCTGTGGGTTTAACATTGACATCCGGGCTCACATTTCTGACCCCTGTGCTCATGACGGGTCTTGCGATCAAGCTTTTTGACGGCAGTGTGAATTATTCCATTCAACAAGCCAGCCGAGAAGTTCTTTATCTGCCAATTCAGAGCGCTGTCCGTTATCGCGTCAAACCGGTCATTGATATGTTGGGATTTCGAGTCGCAAAGAGTTTAGGCGGTTTGTATATCGCTTTTTTGGCCCCCTTATGGGGTCTGCCTGATCACAGATTGAGCGCGCTTGTGCTCTGCCTTATTCCCGTCTGGTTGATCATCGTTTGGAAAATGAAAAAAGGATACGCGGTATTATTGCGCAGCCAACTCATGGACCGCGAGCAATTCGAGCGGGTTACTTCCGCGCGGCGGGCCACGGACGTCATGAGCTCGCTTTATGATGAGAAAACATTCGAAGAAATCAAATCATTTATCGATCACCGCTCATCCTATGCGCGCAAATTGGCCGCCACGGCTTACTTAACTTATACCCAGTCGGGCAAAGATTTGGAAGCGGCCCGGCGCGTGGTTGATCAAATCATCGAAGACGAAGCGCTCAAGGAAACACACGGAAAGAAACCGCTTTCGGTGAAAGAAACCGAAGAACAAGATATCCGGTTCCTCGAAGACCTTATTTTCTATGGATCCAAAGAACAAGCCGTCAAATCCGAAACCGTGTCCGGTTATTTGGAGCATTATCCGGACGACGCTTTGAAAAAACTGGGCGACATCGTGCGCGAAGAGGGTAAAAGTTTGGAAATCAAGCGACGGACTTTGCGCTTGCTGGGTCTGTTGCCCAAACAAGAGGTCGTGAACCTTTTAATCGAATCGCTCAAAGATGCGCGGGATCACGCTTTCCGGTTTGAGATCATAAAAACGCTGAATCGTTTACACGACCGCAATGCGACGCTTTTGATGAACCGTGCGGCGATAAAGAAAGAGATATTCAAAGAAATATCACTGAATGAGAAAATACAAAAGGTTCGCAGTTATTATGAAACGCATCGCAGCGCATCGGCGTCAGATGATTATTTGGCGGTTACTTTAAAAGCGATCCAGGATGAAAGCCTTGAACGCGTCTTTCATGCTCTGGATTTGCTCTATCCGCATGAAATGATGCAAATCGTTTATGACCGTATTGTCAGCAGGTCTCCCGAAGATCCTGTCAGATCGCATGCGATTGAATTACTTCATAACAGCATTGAACACGATTTGTTCATCGCTTTACAGCGAATCCTTGAAGGCCGTAAGGATGCACCGATGGAAAAAGAATTCATCAAAATATTGGAAGAATTCGCGGAATCTCCGGACCGATGGTTTGCCTTGACGAGTTTTTTTCTTATGACCGACCTTAAACTGGATATTCAGCACAGCCGAATTAAAGAATCGTTGGAGCGCTCTTCGTTCCGCCTATTTCAGTCTAAAACATGAAGGTAGGATATTTTATAGGACTCCTTTTGATGTTGGGTTTTATCGGGTGCGCCTCCACGGCAAACACCGCGGAGCATGCAGATATTTATCTCGGAGAAAAACCGGATTTCGAAAAGCTGAAATCATTTCAAAAACTGGTTAAAACCACTCCCGGATCACTGGAATACGAAAAAGCGCGTATTGACTATCTGCTTGAACGTCTTTCTTTATCCTCGTATAATTTCATCCGAAACGATGAGGTTCATTCGAGTCTAAGGGGCGTTGTGCATCTGAAGTGGAAATACCTTCGTTTTCGTAAGGATGCACCCACGGCAGAGGCGTTTATTGAAAATGTGGCTTCGGGGTCCAGGGTGTCGGGGGAGGATTATATGATGGAAATCAGCCCCGGTAAAAAATCCCCTTTGCGGGATGTTTTTTATAACGAACTTAAGTTGCTGGACCAAGGTTTTCTTGAGCACCAAGAGCGCATTAAAAAGGCATTCGAAGAATCCAAAAAATTACGCGAGGAATCGGCCACTGCCGTTAAAATAAGTGAGAAAAATAACGCTGAAGACTTTGAGCCTTCGGCCGATGTTTTACGCTAAAGACTAAAGGATATGATCTTGAATTTAAAAAGAATTTCACTTTTTACTTTATTGATGGCGGTGATATCTTTCTCTGCCCACGCTCAGTCTATTAGCTACGACCGCTATGCGGACACTTACCGAGAGATTCCGAAAGACCGCGCTTTTACGCAAAGCGCCGCATCTAATTTGCTGGTAGCGCCGCTCGAACTGGTCCGCTGGCCCTTGGACAAATCGCTCCTTTACGTTGAGAAGCATCGTCTTGATGAGAAGGCCATTTGGATTTACGACCAAATAAAGAATCAAGGCATTACACCGCATTTCAATATTGTCAATGTGACTGATATTGACGTCGGCGCGGAGTTTGATTTTGTCCGAATCACCCGCCAAAAACTCCGCTTTCCTGATTTAATCGTGGACGGTTGGATCCACTTCGAGCAGGATACGATTTTCGATGTGGGAAGCAAACTGGGGTGGAATCGAATCGCGGGAACGGATGCCTATACGTACGGCATTGTTGAATATGAAAACCGGCCCCAAGAGCACTTTTATGGTCTCGGACCCCATTCGAGCCGGGGGGACGGTTCGGTGTTTAATATGGAGCAAACGACATTAAAATCAGCGGTTGGTTATGATTGGACCCCCAGTATTAAGACAGAGGGATTTTTCAGTTATCGGAATATCAATATCTCCGGCGGCAAGGACGGAGGACGCGGTCAAATTCGCGAACACCCGTCATTCAGCGCAGAGCGCATTCCCGGAATCGGCGGAGATTCCATTCTCACAATGGGATTTGATCTGGCTCATGACACGCGGAACAGTCAGGACAACACAATACGGGGCGGGTTGCGTCGGTTTTCGCTCAGCTTTAACGAGGGGCTGGATAGTTCCGATGCCCGGTATTTTAAATATGTAACCGAATTCCGACAGTACATCCGGTTAGGCTCCGATCGGCGTGTTTTGGCAATCCGTTTTTACGGCGAGCATAATGATAAATTAGATGAAAGAGAAGTTCCCTTTCACCAAATGGCAAAGTTAGGCGGTTATGGCACCGAACCGCGTTTAAGCGAAACGCACCGGGCATTTGATTTTAATCGTTTCTTTGACGACAGCGCTGCTTTATTCAATCTTGAATACCGTTATACAATTTGGGAGTACCGCAATTTTAAAGTGGATTCCGTGCTATTCTGGGATGAAGGCCAGGTTTTTGATGAATTCAGTAAATTTAAGATCAGCGATTTTCGTGAATCCTACGGCATGGGATTTCGGTTAAGTTTACGCAACAGCGTTCTTTTGTCGTTTGAAGTGGCGCATGGGGATGAAGGAACCAATCTTTATGTTAAAAGCAAGTCACCGTTTTGAGAAATTGAATATGAATAAATATACCAACAGACTCATGGCTTGGACAGTAGCGCTCAAAGGCGTGGCGCTGTTCACCCTCATCTTTTCACAACAGCCTGTTTTTGGGACGGAAACAGCCGCTTTTAAAAAACAGGAAACTGGGCTTTACCCCGATGTGTTCAATCAAAATTTTTATTATGAGGGCACGAACCTATTGCATCTGGACAGATTGTACCGCTATCTATTCCGGAGGGATGTACACGCGGCCAATGTCAACGTATTTGATGAGGTACCGGACTCCTCGTTTTTCTCAAATCGTCATGCCCGCAAACGGCTTTCGACCCAAGAGTTAAAGGACGGTCCGAAAGAAACGGATGGCCCGGATCTCTCGGACAAAATGACGATCACGAGCGGAAAATTTGAAGGCCTCCACCCAGGATTTTTTGTCCAGGACCGCAAAGGGGATAAATATTTACTGAAATTTGACGACATCGACAGTTTTGAATTGGTAACCGCAGCCGAGGTTATCGCAAGCCGTTTTTATCACGCGATCGGCTACAATGTTCCTCAATACACCATATCTGTATTCTCACCGGAAAAGCTGGTGCCGGGCGAGGGGGCGAAAGTCTATGACGACAGCGGTTTTAAAAGAGATCTTACGCAAAGCCGCCTGGAAGAATATTTGCTGTTCGTACCTCAAAATGAAGATGGGAATTACCGAGCTTCAGCCAGCAAGATCTTAGCTGGTAAAAATAAAGGTTCGATGCGTTTTAAGGGACGCCGTAAGAACGATCCCGAAGATCCGGTGGATCATCAAAGGCGGCGAGAGATAAGGGCCCTGCCTGTTTTTGCATCTTGGCTTAATAATTATGATGTCCGGGAGAGCAACACGCTTGAAATGTTGGTTGAAGAAAATGGGCGTCAAACACTCAAGCATTATTTTATTGATTTCAACTCCACGCTGGGTGGCGGATCCGCCAAACCCATGTTTACGCACGAGCATATGATTGACTACGGCGAGGCGTTCAAGGCCTTTTTGGCACTCGGCTTGTGGGAAAAACCATGGCAGAAACGGTGGAAGGAAACGGGAGAAAAAATCACCAAATCACCGGCGGTCGGATATTTCGATAACCGCTATTTTGACCCGGGAGATTTTAAAACGCAATTACCTTATTTTGCCTTTAAGGATATGACGCGCGCCGACGGTTTTTGGGCGGCTAAGATCATCATGAGTTTCACCGACGAAGATATACAGGCCGTTGTTCAAACGGGGGCTTATAGTGACCCAAGTGACGCAGCGGAAGTGGCGCGCGTTTTAATCGAAAGACGCGATTTAATCGGGCGTTATTGGTTTGATCAAGCGACCCCTTTAACGGATTTCGAATCTGATAATAACCAGCTTCAATTTAAGGATTTAGCCGTCGAAAATGGTTTTCGCGATGCCCAAACCACAACATACAAAGTCGATGTCATCGGTCGGAAGGGCTCAAAGCGCAAGCAGATTACTTCCTTAACCTCCGGTACCGCTTCTATTCCTCTTGATGCCGGCTGGTGGAGTCAATATGAGCAAATCGATTTGCTCATACGTGCCGTGAGGGGATCGTCCAAGCCCAACCCCTATGTCTTGGTTGAGCTTGATTCTCAAGGGGTTGCGGGCGTTCTCCACGAAGATTAAAGATCCTGCGACGATCGGATAATTCATATTCATTAACGAAGATCTCTTCTTATTTATTTTTTCTGCCCGGGGATCCCCGATGGTATGAAAAATAATTTTAAAATTTCATGAAACTCACGATGAAAGAAATCGGTTTGTTGGATAAAATCGGAAATACGCCTTTGCTTCGGCTGAAGCGCGTCATTCCGCCTTCTGTTTCACCCCGCGTCAAAGTTTATGCCAAGGCTGAATGGTTCAATCCGGGAGGGTCGGTCAAAGACCGTCCGGCTTACCGCATGGTGAAAGACGCGCTGGACTCGGGTGAGTTTAAAAAAGGGCAAACCCTGCTGGATTCCACATCGGGCAATACGGGAATCGCTTATGCCATGATCGGGGCTGCGATGGGGTTTCCAGTGGAGCTCGTGATGCCAAAAAATGTGAGCGTGGAGCGCAAGAAAATTGTCGAAGCCTATGGCGCTCATATCATTTATTCTGACCCTTTGAAAGGTTCGGACGGCGCACGAAATCTTGCGACCGAAATTGTGGCCAAATCGTCCGGGAAATATTTCTTTCCCGATCAATATAGTAATCCTTCCAATTGGAAGGCCCATTTTGACACGACGGGGCCTGAGATCTGGACCGATACGGAAGGGTCCATCACTCACTTTGTTGCGGGGCTTGGAACAAGCGGAACGATGATGGGGGCCGGCCGATTTCTTAAAAGCCAGAATTCGAAGGTGCAAAACATTGCTTTACAGCCCGAACCCTTCCACGGTATAGAAGGCTGGAAGCATATGGAATCCGCGACAACGGTGAAAATTTATGACCCGTCGGTTCACGACCGAAAACTGATCATCCAGACAGAAGATGCCTATGAGTGGGCTAAAACCCTGGCCAAGCAAGAAGGTTTGTTGGTAGGTATTTCGGCGGGCGCCGCATTGTGTGGCATGATGGAAATCATTAAGGAATTGGAAGAGGGAGTTGTTGTGGCGATCTTTCCGGACGGAGGGGATAAGTATTTAAGCACCCAAATATGGGAGAAGAGATGAAGATTCAATCCATCCCGAAGGAAATGTTGGATAAAATTAACCATCAGGCCGAAGCCGAATATCCTAAGGAGTGCTGCGGAATGATATGCGGTCCCCTGGAGCGAAAAGAAATATTTTCGAGAGTCAGACCTTGCGAAAATGCCCAAGACAGGTATCATGCACTCGATCCCGAGAACTTCCCCAGGACCTCCAAAACAGCGTATTTTATGGACCCCGCGGAATTGCTTAAAATTCAAAGAGAATTACGGGAAAGAAAGGAAGAAATTCGCGTGATTTATCATTCGCATATTGACGCAGGGGCTTATTTTTCCGAGGAAGACACGCGCATTGCCATGGCTGAAGGCGAGCCGGCCTATCCCGGCGTTGATTATTTGGTTGTTTCCGTGATGCAGGGAAAAGTCCAAGACCGCAATATGTTTCATTGGGATCGTCAGCTCAGAAAGTTTATATCATGAAAAGAGAGCTCTTAAATATTCTCCGGTGCCTGGACTGCAGCCATCCTAAATGGGATTTGAAGGCAGATTATGAAAATGATCAAGAAGTCCGGGAAGGCACGCTGAGGTGCCTTTCCTGCGAAGCGACTTACCCCATTCATGAAGGCATCTTGAATTCAATACAAGAATTGACGGAAGAAGTGGCGCACGAAAAAGAGCATGCGGAATCGCACGGCTATATTGAGACACAGGACGGAGCTAAGCATCCGATCAATGGGGAAACCATTCGACAATTCCGCCAGCTTTTTTTGTCATTACCTGCGGGAGACGGCAGCCTGCATTTCAGACCGGGTGGCAGTTTCGATAATCAAGCGGGTAATGCTGAGCGTTTCTACAAGACGATCGAATTGTTAAATATGCGCAACGGACAACGCGTTCTCGAAGTCGGGGCCAGCTTTGGATGGGCCTCTTGGCGATTTGCGCAACGCGGATGCGACGTCATCGCCTTGGATATCACTGATTATTTAAAGACGGCCGATCTTTATATGGAAGAAGCCGGAAGTTATTTTGAAAGGATTATGGGCGATATGAGCCACTTGCCATTTCAAGACGATTCCTTTGATCTGATCTTTTCTCATTCCGTGATTCATCACTGCAAAGATCTGGCGAAGCTCTTCAAAGAATTTCACCGTGTCTTGCGGCCCGGCGGCCGCGTTGTCGCTTTGCATGAATGCGCTTACGGTATATTTGAAGATAAATCGGGCAAGGCGTTGCAAGAGGCCATTCACGAAGGTTTCAATGAAAACGCTTACACCCTGCCTCAGTGGAAGCGAGGCGCCCGCGACGGCGGTTTTTCCAAGATTCGATTACATTTCTTTTCATTTATCGATGATTACATTTATCGAAAAGAACTCAGAAAAGCGCCTCCCACGCGCAAATTGCGTCTGGCACGCTGGATTAAAGCGCGCCCTCCGTTGAACCATTTCTTGAATCAACTCAGCATTATTCCCCGTATTTTACTGCGTCCGAAGGCATGGATGATCATCGCTGAAAAATAATTCAGCTCCACCATTGTCGATCTAAACTTCGATATTGGATCGCTTCAGCGACATGCTCGGTGGTTATGGATTGCGTTTCCGCAAGATCTGCGATCGTGCGCGCAATCTTTAAAATCTTGTAGTAAGCGCGAGCCGACAATCGCAATTCCTTCATGGCCATTTCAAGCAATTTCTTTCCGTCAGGATCCGGTTGCGCATGCGTTTTAATGTCAAGCGGTCGCATCGTTGCATTAACTTTATGAGGACTGGTTCGATAGCGATCAGCTTGGATTTGCCTGCAGTTTAAGATCCGAGAACGTATCGCGGCGGAATCTTCACTGAATTCATCCCCGGCAAGAGAGGGATAGGGAAGCGGGGGTACTTCCACATGCAAATCAATGCGGTCTAAGATGGGTCCTGAAATCCTCTGCTGGTATTTATGAATTTGACCCAGCGAGCAGCGGCATGCCTTTTTGATATCACTCAAATGACCGCACGGACATGGGTTCATGGCCGCAATCAACATAATCTGAGCGGGATAGGTTAATCGCATCTTGGCCCTTGAGATTGAGATTTCTCCGTCTTCAAGAGGGCCGCGTAAACATTCTAGCGCGTCCCGCCGATACTCCGGAAACTCATCCAAAAAAAGAACACCCCCATGAGCTAGAGAAATTTCACCCGGCTTGGGCCAGCTGCCGCCGCCGGCCAGTGCCACGGCGGAAATCGAATGATGCGGAGATCGAAAAGGACGGGCACGAATCAAACCGCCTCCGTTTTCGATCAAACCGGCCACACTGTGAATTTTGGTTATTTCAAGGGCCTCTTCGAAGGTAAGCGGCGGAAGGATAGTAGGTATACGCCGCGCCAGCATCGATTTTCCGGATCCCGGCGGTCCGATAAACAAGAGATTATGACCTCCGGCTACGGCAATTTCCAGCGCACGTTTGGCGAGGGCCTGTCCCTTAACTTCGAAAAAGTCGACACCGTATTTGATCGCGTCCGCTTCGAAAGGAACAGTTGGCTGTCGCTCCAAGTTTAAATCCCCTTTGAGAAATTGAATTACGTCATTCAGGTGACGCGCCGCATAAACCGTCGCTTTCTTTTCTAAAGCCGCCTCCTTTGCGTTTGCTTCCGGAAATACGAAAGGAACAGAGGGACTCAAGTTATTGGCGATCACCACAGCGCCATTAAAGGTGCGCAGTGTTCCGTCCAAAGCTAATTCACCGAGAAAAATATATTGTTCGAGTTTGTCCGCAGGGACAATATCCGAAGCGGCGAGAATGCCGAGAGCGATGGGGAGATCAAAGGCCGAACCCTCTTTTTTGATGTTGGCGGGTGCAAGATTGACGGTAATTTTGTCAGGCGGAAACATATACCCGCAGTTCCGGATGGCGGAACGGACCCGCTCTTTGGACTCTTTAACGCTGACATCGGGCAGCCCGACGATATTCAGTTGGGGTAATCCGGAAGTTACGTCCACCTCGATCTCGACCGAGTAGGCATAAATTCCGAGCGTTGCGGCGCTGCGCACTTTAGCGATCATGGCGCCAAAACCCCCTTGCTTTTTGGGAAAGCCATTCCTATAATAACGATTGTTCGGCCTGGGGATATATAGTATATAATCATAATTAATATAGAATTAAATCATATTTTATGTATACCGTCAATCAAAAACAGCCTATCCTAGACTCCCTCTGTGACCCTATTTAGCGCCCCTTTCGCTGAAGAAAGGGGGTTTTTAGCCGTTATTCTTAGCTGGTTTATAGCCCAGCTGATTAAAGTCGTCCGCGGATGCCTGCGGGAAAAGAGATTTAATTTCAGCTGGCTGTTTGGGACAGGAGGAATGCCCAGCGCGCATTCCGCATCCGTGGCGTCGCTTGCGACCGTGGTGGGTCTTTATTACGGATTTATGACCATACCTTTTTTACTTGTCTTGACCTTTACATTAATCACCATGTTTGATGCCGCCGGAGTGCGGAGAAATGTCGGGAGGCAGGCGGCAATTCTGAATAAAATGTTGAACGATCTTTATGAGAAAGGGGAGGTAACCGAAACGCGGCTGAAAGAATTGCTGGGTCATACCCCCGTGGAGGTCTTCGCCGGCGCCTTTTTGGGGATTACGGTCGCGCTGATCACGTGCGGAATCGGAAGATGAAAATAAAGACCACTCTCATATTTTTAAGCTTATTTTTTATGAGCGCTGTTTTATACGCTCAATCCATTCCAAAGTCGGCTCCGCAGATCGCTTCGCGCGATTGGTCGCATAAGCTGCAGCAGGCAAAAACGCTTGAAGTAAAAGGTAGAAATTTGGAAGCAAAAGCCTTATACGATGAAATTCTGAAAGATCCGCAAATTCCCGCAGAGGCCAAAAAGAAAATCCAAGTGGATTATCATCAACTGAATCTTCAAATCCTGGTCACGCGAATTCATTCGCAGGAAGGAATGAAGCACAAGGTCGTCAAAGGTGACACGCTTTATGATATCGCAATAAAATATCGTACTACGGTTGATATGATCAAAAAGAACAACAAATTAAAAAAAGACACTATTTATCCCGGAATGATGCTTAAGATCTCTTCATCCGTACTCAGCCTTCGCGTCGATAAATCAGACAATATCATGATCCTTCAGCTGAACAGCCAGGAAATTAAAAGGTATTCCGTAGCGACAGGAAGAGGCAACAACACCCCCGTGGGAGAGTTTAAAATCATCAATAAGCTTGAAAATCCGACGTGGTTTCATGCGGGTGCAATTGTCCCTCCGGACAGCCCCGAGAATATATTAGGCACCCGCTGGCTGGGATTTGATCACCCCGGATATGGCATACATGGCACAACGTTGCCGGAGACGATCGGTCATCAAGCCTCCTCCGGATGCGTGCGCATGTTCAATCATGACGTAGAGGAGCTTTACGCGGTAATTCCGACAGGAACCAAAGTTATCATCGTGGACTGATCATGACAAAAAAAGAAGCTAAGAAAGACAGAATTAAACTCGGTAGCCGCAATTTATTCGATGCGTGTCTGCCATTTGAACGGCCCATTCTCGAATTGGAAAAAAAGATAAGCGAACTCCGTGAATCAGCCGAACAAGGAATTGATTTGTCCGGTGAGATCAAAAGCGCGGAAAAAAAATTGGAGAAGGCATTAAAAGAGGTATTTGATCATTTGACGCCATGGCAGCGGGTACAGGTCGCGCGGCACCCTTTGAGACCCTATACATTAGATTACGTGGAATATCTAACCGAAGATTTCGTTGAATTGCATGGAGACCGCCACTTTAGTGACGATAAAGCAATCATCACGGGTTTTGCAAAATGGAACGGCAAGGACAGCATTGCGATCGTCGGTCATCAAAAGGGACGGGATACAAAAGAAAACTTGATGAGAAGTTTTGGGAGCGCTCATCCGGAGGGCTATCGCAAGGCCATGCGCTTCATGCGGTTGGCTGAAAAATTCGGCGTTCCGATTCTGACTTTTGTGGATACGCCGGGCGCCTATCCCGGCATCGGAGCCGAAGAGCGGGGGCAGGCAGAAGCCATCGCTTATAATCTCAGGGAAATGGGGGAGCTGACTGTACCGATCATTGTCGTTGTCATCGGAGAGGGTGGCAGCGGAGGCGCGCTCGGGATTGGCGTCGGTGATAAAGTCTTCGTGCTCGAAAATGCTTATTATTCTGTTATTTCTCCGGAAGGGTGCGCGGCGATTCTTTGGAAAGAAAGTTCGCGTTCGCAGGATGCCGCGAAGGCGTTAAAGTTGACGGGTCAAGATTTGCTGGATTTGGAGCTTATTGATGGCGTGATACCCGAACCGCTGGGGGGTGCTCATCGCGACCCTTCCGCGACGGCTGAAAATATACGAAGTACTGTCACAAAGGCACTGGATGAACTTCGCGAGATCCCTCGTAAGGAATTGCCCGAACAAAGGTATGAAAAATTCCGCAAAATGGGCGTTTTTGCTTCGAAATAGCCCGCGCTATTTTTTTAAAAATCTTTTCCTTAATCCCATCAACCGATCGAATTCCCTCTTACCTGAAACGACCTCCCGTAGCGTTGCATCCGGAACATCCAGCAATGCAACCTCACTCACGCGTTTGATCTCTTTGGGAAACCGGCACACCAATTCGTAGGTTGAAATTCCTTTTTTAAATTTCAAGTCAATAAGTTCACGATAAGTCATCGCCCACCTCCACCCGTTTCATCACACTAATCTATGTATCGTCAAAAGTGGCTCATGCTTAAACTTTCTTTCGTAACCCCCATCAATATATTGTGTTACGTGTATTAAAGACCACCATTGCTAGTGTTTGATTAAAAAAGTTTTAAATAATACTTGTCAAGAACCGATTATCTTTATAGATTGAACATTACATAATGTACTTTACATTTTGTAAAACAATAGCCATATGGGTAATGATTATGATGTCGTTAAGCGGATGCCAGTCTTCTAACAGGATATACGGGCAGTCGGACAAGGTCCTGATTCTCTCCGACGCCATTGAGCATCTAAAAGCGGGGGAGTTCTATGAGGCGCGGCAGCTCGTTGAGAGCGTGCTGGATCAAACGCCCTATGATGCGGATGCGCAAAAGGTCATGGCGGAGATCATCGATGCCGAAATCGCGACTCAAAAAGACGCTTTAGAGGCCAAGGTGAAGGAAGAATTGACGGAAGGCGAAGAAAATCAAATGGTCAGCACATGGCTTGAGCGTAGCCATGGATTTTTGCGGGCGGGTCAATATGAACAGGCATTGCTTGCCGCCGAACGCGTCTTCATTTATCAGCCGGATAATCTGGAGGCCTCGAAACTGATCGATCAAATTAAGGAAAAGGCGAGAGCCGAAGGGAAAGAAGCCAGCCTCATCTTACAAAGGCGTTACGACGAGGAAATTGAACTGCGGGTTCAGCGCTACTGGGAGCAAGCCCTCACATGGAAAGAGGAGGGCAAGCTCGGCGCGGCCAAAATGGCGGTTCAAAAAATTCTCCTCCTGGACCCCAAGGATAAAAAAGCCGTTGTCCTTTATGAGCAAATTAAGCAAGGCATTCAGGAACAATACCCGACATCATGAAAAGAGAGAAGCTCTATAAGATCGGCGAAGTAATGCAATACACGGGGCTCTCGAGACAAACAATTCATAACTATACACTTGCCGGCCTGATTCAAGAGGCAAGGCGTACACCTTCCGGACACCGGCTTTATGACGAAACCGTCTTTGACGCATTGGAACAAATCAAGATTCTTCAATCCAAAAATTACACGCTTCTTCAAATTAAAAAAATACTTGAACAACAAAAAGGCAGACCGTGAGGCGATGCCTTTTCTAACTTAAAGGAGTGCATCATGCACGAAGACGAACTTAAAATGTGGAAAAAATACAAAAGGACCAAAAACGCCCAACTTCGAGAAGAAATCGTAAAAAAATATCTCTATTTGGTGAAATATGTGGCGGGAAGAGTCGCGGTGGGATTACCCCCCAATGTGGAATTTAATGATCTGGTGAGCTACGGCATTTTGGGCCTTTTTGATGCCATCACCAAATATGACGTGTCTCAAGGCAATAAATTTGAAACTTATGCCGTCTCCAGAATTCGCGGGTCGATCATGGACGAACTCAGAAAATTGGACTGGGCCCCGCGTCTTTTGAGAAAAAAAGCCCGGGAAATCGAGAAAAAATGCAAGGAATTGGAAGAGAAATTCGGTCGTATGGCCACGGATGACGAACTGGCGAAGGCATTGCATATGTCAACCGAGGAATTAAATTCGATCTACAGTGATTTGAATTCCACGGCATTTTTGTCGCTCGATGAAGTCTGGCAGAACGAAGATGGCAACAAACCCATATCCCGGCTTCAAACAATCGAAGACTCCCTTATTACGAACCAATTGAGCTACGTGCATCAAAATGAGGTCAAAGAAATATTGGCCAGTGCCTTGGATGAGCTGCCTGAAAAAGAAAAGCTGGTCATCGTCCTTTATTATTATGAAAACCTGACCTTGCGCGAAATCGGAGAGATGCTGGACGTTTCGGAATCCCGCGTCTGTCAGATTCATACCAAGGTTGTCTTGCGCCTTCGAGCCCATCTCTCAAGGCGGGTAGGTGAATTAACGCTCGAAGCTTAGAGCAGATTCCCCCCGAGGGGGCCGAATTCAAGGTTTCATGGAACCGTGCCGATAACATAAAAACAGAAGGAAATTTCTGTTTCGTTTTTTAAACTTGTTAATCATCGGCAGAGAGAAAACTCCATGAGCGCGCAAAGCAATTCGGCTTTCCAACAACCCAATAAAGTAAAAATATCCCAGCCTGCCGCAAACCCTCAAGAAAATGAGCAACTTTGGGAAGAGCTAAAAAAATACGCACGGCTTGTACCCTTTGAGCCGGACCCTAATTTAGGCCGCGTAAAAGAAATCATGGAAGAAATTAAGAAAGGAACCTACCCCTCGAAGGAAATTCTTGATGCGACCGCCGCGCGTCTGACGTACCGCTTATCTCAAAAAAGCGATCATTTCAGTCAATAACGGAAACGGCTTTCAGCTTACAAAGTTCCACCCACCGCTGAATCGGCTTTAATTTCATAAATTTTTGCCAAACAATTCCGTCATTCAGGAAATTTTCAAGCATCAAGACGGTAATACCCTGATCAATTCCAAGGTATTCTTGGGCCCACCAATTCTTATCCAAATTGAACGCCCCTTTAAATCCGAAATGTCCGTACAGATTGTCATGCAGTTCCTCATAAAAGTACCGGGCCGCCCGGATGGATTCTTCAGGTGTGAAAACGATCGAAGAAAGCGCGGCGTAGGGAGCGATGGTTCCGTCATGAATAGCTTGTCCCGGTTTGGCCCCGTAAGCCTTGTAGCCTCCCGGACCCACGGAGGCGGATAATCCCCATGAGGAATTCATATAACCTCTATATTGCGTTTGGAAGCTCGAGGAAAATTCCCAATTGGCGACGGTGGCATTTTTGGAATTTTCAAAATAATTAATGCCCTGATCATCCAATTCGCGAAAATCAATAAAGGCTTGAGAATATTGATACGTAAATAAGCTGCCCGAATGGGAATAAATGATCCACTTGCCGTTGTATTCTTCCTCGGTGCGAATCCATGCTTCCCACGCCTCCGGCGGGACGGGATACGTGGGTGAGCCGATGGCCAACGCCTGCAAAATGATGAGTTCATTATAAGAATCCCAATAGTAAGGCAGGAATCCCGATTCCGGTTTCCACCCCATACAAATAAGAGAGGAATTATTCATCATCCATTTCCAATCGACGCGCTCATAAATGCGATGCGCCATCGCTTCGATCTCAGTGCCGGGATAATATTGCGCTGCTAAAAGCGCGCCCGCGACAAGTAAGGCCGTATCGATTGATGATGCCTCAGAGGACCAGACGCGCCTTCCCGATCGGGCGTCTAAAAAGTGGTAATAGAAACCGTTTTTATGCTCCGCCGTGCTTACAAGGGTTGTAAGTGTTTTTTTCAACTGATCGTAGGCATAGTCCTTGGGGATCCAGCCGCGTGACTGCCCGATAGCTACGGCGGCCAAGGCAAATCCGGTGGCGGCGATCGAGGCCGGAGATCCGGTTTGAGAAGAATCACGCGTCAATCCCGTTACCTTATCGGACATACGGATGAAGTACTGAGCGCTGTCTTTTTCGATTTTTGAAAGCAAAATGGCTTCTTCGGGCGTCGGGACGTATCCCGCCGCAGGCGATGAGCCTAAGAAACCAAACAGGAGAGACAGAATGAGAAACTTTGTTAGATTATGATTTATCGACACTGGTTTGAATCTGGCCGAGCACTTCTCTCAAACGGGGTACCAAACGATCCAAATCGGAGCTGTTTTCAGCCACGATATTTTTGAGTCTTGAAAACGTGAAGTCCAGGCTTTCGATCGTCCGGTTGAAACGATCGGCTAAAAATTGAGCCTCATCAAATCGGCGCAAATGGATGCGGGTTTTTAAATTTCCCTTTTCGATTTCCTCTAAGGTGATATGAAAACGGTACAAAGGCCCCGCGATTTTATGCGATAAATAAATCGAACCCCATGCGATAAAGAAAAACAGCAGAAAGAGCTTAGCGATCAACTTACGGTTGGTTTCATCCAAAATGTCTTTGAAAATTTCCCGTTGCCGCTGGCTCAATTTTTCCGCTTGTTTGAAGAAAGAAAGCGTCGACAATGGGTCGGCTTCGGAGGGAAGCCGGGCTTGCTCGTATTCCGTCAGTCGGGATGCGATGAGCAGATCGTTGCGAATCCGCTCATCCGAAAAAGAATCCAACACGCTGCCCCATATTCCGATGTATAGGCTGACAAGCGCGATAATCGAAATTGTGAGAAGCGTGAAAGTGGTATAAGCCATATAGCGGATTTGTAATGGCTTATTGATGAAAAAGTGCTTTCGTCTTTCTTTCATAGAATAGTCAGAAAATCCCCAAAGGAATTATCTTAGAGGATTTGAATAACTCTGTCAAAAAGATAATCATCGAGTATAATACATCACACGGAGACGAATGATGTGCGGAATTGTCGGTTATATCGGAAGCCGTAATGCGGTTCCGGTCTTAGTGAAGGGTTTGGAGAGTTTAGCCTACCGAGGATATGACTCAGCCGGTATTGCCTGCCTGAATCATCAGCGCGGAAGTCTTTTTGTGGTTAAAGAGAAGGGGAAGCTCTCTGTCTTAAAACAGCAATTGGAAGGTTTTGAATTTGCCTCTCATATAGGCGTGGGTCATACTCGTTGGGCGACGCACGGCGTTCCCTCGCGCGTCAATGCCCATCCGCATACCGATGCCTCGAAGCGCATCGCGCTTGTTCATAACGGAATCATCGAAAATTACGCCGCGCTCAAAAAGGAATTACGCCGCAAGGGTTATCGTTTCCAATCCGAGACCGACACCGAAGTTGCGGTGAATTTGATCGCCAGCTATTACAAAAAGGGTAATTTGGCCGAAGCCCTCCAAAAAGCTGTTAAAAGAATGGAAGGTTTTTTTGCCTTTGTCGTGATTGCCAAAGACGAGCCCGGCAAATTGTATGTCTTTAAACGGTCCAATCCGCTTGTCATCGGAGTAGGGCAAGGCGAGAACTTCGCCGCAAGCGACGTCCCCGCACTACTGCCCTACACGAACCGCGTCCTTTATTTGGAAGACGATGAGTATGCGGTCATTTCCAGCCAAAAAGTGGATATTTATTCGCTGAAATCCAAAGCGCCGATCCGGCGTCATCCGACTGAAATCCGCTGGAATGTCGCCAAGGCCCAGAAAAGCGGCTACCCCCATTTCATGCTGAAGGAGATCTTCGAACAACCGCGCGTGTTGGCAGAAACCATCTCGAAACGGATCACTCGCGATGGCGGAATCGTGTTTGACAGCCTTTCAAAAAAATTAAACCGGCGATTGCGAAAATCCAAACGGGCTTTCATGGTGAGTTGCGGGACCGCCTATCACGCCGGATTGGTTGGGTCGATCATGACGGAAGAATTCGCGCGTCTTTCAACCAAAGCAGAGGTTTCAAGCGAATTCCGATACAGCGACCCTATTTTAAATAAAGATGACCTTGTTATCGTGATCACGCAGTCGGGCGAGACCGCCGATACCCTGGCAGCCTTGCGCGAAGCCAAAGAGAAGGGGGCTTTGACCATCGCCATTGTGAATGTGGTCGGAAGCACCATAGCGCGCGAAGCCGATGCCGTCATCTATACCCACGCCGGCCCCGAAATCGGAGTCGCTTCGACCAAGGCGTACCTGGCTCAATTGGCCACCTTGACATTATTCGCGCTTTATCTGGCAAGGATGCGGAAGCGCTTAACGGAAAAACAGTTACGCAATTTGATCCGCGAATTTCGCAAATTACCGGAATACTGCTCAAAAATTTTGAAGCAAGTGAATTTGATAGATCGATGTGCGCGTAAACATTATCATCGGCGCAATTTTCTTTTCTTGGGACGGGGATATAATTTCCCCACGGCGCTGGAAGGCTCATTGAAGCTTAAAGAAATATCCTACGCGCATGCGCACGGCTACGCGGCGGGAGAAATGAAACATGGACCGATTGCCCTGATTGATCATGAACAGCCTGTCATTTGCATCAACCCTGATTCTAAGACTTTCGATAAAATGCTTTCCAATATTGAAGAAATCAGGGCGCGGGACGGAATCGTAATTGCCATTGCCACCGAAGGAGACAAGAGGACTCAAGGCCTCTCGGAAAGTATCTTTTATATACCCCGTCTCCCCGAGGCATTTTCACCCCTGCTGACCGTCGTGCCCCTGCAGCTTTTTGCCTATAAAATCGCGGTTTTAAACGGGCGAGACGTCGATCAACCCCGGAATTTAGCCAAATCGGTTACGGTGGAATAGCCTCAAAAAAGGCCATTTTAAGCCC
>JBFHCO010000025.1:0-18372 GCA_041585205.1 Candidatus Omnitrophota bacterium
GAGGCGGATGGTTTCCCAGTCACAGTTTTCCAACTTCTTCAAATCACTTTTCTGAAAAACATGGCCGCTTTTAATCAATACTTCTCCCAAGATATCGTCCAGAATATCTTCGGAAAGTTTTTTACCGATGATCATGGAAGAAACTTTATTGATGCGTTCTTTCTTCAGGGTGTCGATCCGTTCCTGATAGCGGTCTTTGATTTCAGAAATGTCTTTGTTTTCCTGGCGACGCTCTTCACGAGTCTTTGCCGTCGATTCCTTACGCGCGAACACTTTCACATCAACGACAATACCCTCCACGCCGGGCGGTACCGTCAAGGAGGCGTCACGGACATCGCCTGCCTTTTCACCAAAAATAGCACGCAACAATTTTTCTTCGGGTGACAGCTCTGTTTCTGATTTGGGCGCGATTTTTCCGACGAGGATGTCTCCCGGTTTAACTTCGGCGCCGATACGGATAATCCCCTCTTCATCCAAATCTTTGAGCGCTTCCTCACTGACATTCGGAATATCCCGCGTGATTTCCTCATTACCAAGCTTGGTGTCACGGGCCTCAATTTCAAATTCTTCAATATGAAGGGACGTGTAGACATCTTCTTTGGCGAGTTTTTCGCTGACAATGATAGCGTCTTCAAAGTTATAACCGCGCCACGGCATGAAGGCAACGAGCACGTTTCTACCCAAAGCAAGCTCCCCGCTTTCAGTCGCGGCACCATCCGCCAGAATCTGATCCCGTTTAACTTTGTCTCCCAATTTGACGAGCGGCCGTTGATTGATGCAAGTCCCGGCATTTGAACGCTCGAATTTCTTAAGCTTGTAAACAAAATCATCCACCACGATTTCGTTCGAACTGACGGCTTTGACGGTTCCGCGCGTCTTTGAAACAATGGTGGCGCCGGAATCGCAAGCAACATGGCGCTCCATACCGGTTCCGACAAGCGGGGCCTCGGTTTCAAGAAGCGGGACGGCTTGGCGCTGCATGTTGGAACCCATCAGCGCGCGGTTGGCGTCGTCATGTTCGAGAAAGGGAATTAAGGAAGCCGCGACGCTGACGAGCTGTCGGGGTGAAACGTCCATATAATCAATTTCGGACGGCTTCACTTTTGGAAAATCGCCTTTGGACCGGCAGGAAACAACTTCGCGAGTGAAATGACCTTTCTTATCCAGCGGCGCATTAGCCTGCGCGATGGTGTATTCGTCCTCTCGGTCTGCCGTTAAATAATCAATTTTCTCCGTCACGCGTTCTTTATCAACTTTCCGATAGGGACTTTCCAAGAAACCGATGGGATTCACGCGCGCGAAAGTGCTGAGCGACGCGATCAAACCGATATTTGGTCCTTCCGGCGTTTCGATCGGACAAATACGTCCGTAATGGGAAGGGTGAACGTCGCGCACTTCGAAACCGGCCCGCTCACGGGACAGCCCGCCCGGCCCCAACGCGGATAAACGGCGTTTATGCGTCAATTCGGCCAGTGGGTTGGTTTGATCCATAAATTGCGACAACTGACTGCGACCGAAGAAATCTTTAATTGAAGCAGAAATCAATTTTGGGTTTATCAGGTTATGAGGCATCGCGGCGTCCAAATCATAAATGGACATTCTCTCAAGGCATGAACGCTTCATGCGCGCCAAACCAACACGGAATTGATCTTGAAGCAGCTCGCCGACCGATCGTACACGGCGGTTTCCTAAGTGATCAATGTCATCTACCTTAATAGCGCCGGAACGAAGCTTCAGCATCACCTCGATGACTTTCATAATGTCTTCTTTCCGTAACGTCGTATGTTTCGTATCGATATCCAAATTGAGTTTGCGGTTCAACATGAAACGGCCCACCAAACCCAAATCATATCGCTGTGGATCAAAAAATAATTTCTGAATCAGGTCTCTCGCGCTGGCCTCGGTCGGAGGATCGCCGGGACGGACACGGCGGTAAATCGCGATTTGAGCGTCTTGCGTGTTGTGATAGGGATCACGCTCTAATGTATTCACGATCGTTGCGTCATCGCTGCTGACCTTCGCCAATGTGAGCATAGTGATCTTATTGGTCTCAATCACCGCCAAAATTTCTTTCGTTAGCCGCGTACCCGCAGTGGCGATGGGCTCTTTACTTTCCGGATGCAGAATATCCTCCGCAAGAACTTCGCCTTCCAACTTCTTTAGGGTTGCTTTGGTGGCATCCTTGACCTTTTCGATCGGGTAAAGTTCTTTCAAAATATCATGGGTCGTAGAATATCCGAGAGCTCGGAGCAGCGTTGTCGCAAGAATTTTCCGCCGGCGGTCAATATAGGCATACATCACGTCATTGATATCCGTTTCAAATTCGATCCAAGCGCCGCGATAAGGAATCACGCGAACGCTGAAGATTTTTTTACCGCTGGCATGAAAGGATTCTTCCAATGAAACGCCCGGTGACCGGTGCAGCTGACTGACGACGACGCGTTCGGCGCCGTTGATGATGAAAGTGCCCGTATCCGTCATTAAAGGGAGTTCCCCGATATAAACCTCTTGCTCCTTCACGACCCCTTTTCGGATCAAGCGGATCTTGACCTTGAGGGGAGCGGCATAAGTCATGGCTCGTTTATGACATTCCGCGATGGAGTATTTAGGCTTACCGAGCGCATACCCTTCGTATTCCAACTTGCAGGAACCGTCAAAACTTTCGATCGGAAAACAATCTTGAAATGAAGCTTCGAGCCCTTGGCGCTTCCGCTTGCGCATGGAACGGTCTGTCTGCAAAAATTCCTGATAGGATCTCACCTGAATCTCGACGAGATTCGGCAGACTCATCGTATCATGAATTTTGCTGAAGCTTTTTCTTTGTCTGATTTCCGACATAAAGTTTTGCCTCCCGATTGGTGACAACTTAAAAAATAACGCTCAAATCGAATTTATTTAATTTCGACTTTAGCGCCTTGCGCTTCAAGCACTTGCTTAATCTTCTGAGCTTCCTCTTTAGTCACGCCTTCTTTAATAGTCTTCGGCGCGCCTTCCACGAGGTCCTTGGCTTCCTTCAGTCCGAGATTCGTGACCGTGCGGATTTCCTTGATCACCTGAATCTTTTTATCTCCGGAATTCGCCAAAACAACCGTGAATGCGGTCTTTTCTTCTTCGGCGGCACCCGCTCCCGCGGCTCCCGCACCGGCTCCCGGCGCGGCAACTGCAACCGCAGCGGCGGCGGAAACACCGAATTTATCTTCCAAGGCCTTGACAAGGTCGGCGAGCTCGAGCACCGTGAGCCCTTCGATCGTCGTCAGAATTCCCTGGAGTTTGGAAGAAACCGCTTTTTCTTCTTTCTTTACCTCTGGTTTTTGTTCTACCGCTTGTTCTTCAGCCATGACTTATGCCTCCTTGATTGATTTTAAGTCCTTGAAATTAACTTGCAGGCGCCGTCGCCTCTTTTTGTTTTTTCACTTCATTAAGAGCTACGACTAAACCGCGAACCAACTGGCCTAATGTGAGTACCAGCCCGGTAATCGGCGATTTGACTCTGACGACCACCTGCGTCAAAAGCTCTTGCCGCGAGGGCAACAGAGCTAAAGATTTAATGTATGCCTTATCATAAAGTTTTCTCTCAAATACCAAACCGGATGGATTCAGCTTTTGATTTGTTTTCGCGAAATCCACGAGCGTTTTAGAAACACCCTGCGGTTCGTTATCCCCGATGGTTACGAGCACCTGGCCCTGTAAAAACTGATCAGCATCCGAAAGATTCATGGACGCCAAAACCTTTTTGGCGAGCGAATGCTTTACGACCATGGAACGCTTCGCAACTTTGGAAAGATTCCGCCGCAACTCCGACATATCCGCGACGGTCAAACCCTCAAAACTCGAGATAAACGCGTACGCGTTTCCTTCGAATTCGCGTTTGATCTCATCCAGCATCATTTCTTTAACAACGGACGGCATCTCGATCCTCACATCACATTGGGCGCCAGCCGAAAACCCGGCCCTTGACTTGGTGCGATCGTAATACGTTTAAAATAATCCCCTTTTGAAGCAGAAGGTTTTGCGTCCCTCACAGCACGCAATAAGGCGTTGGCGTTTTCACATAAGTGCTGTTCTGAAAAAGACATCTTCCCGCACATCGCATGCACGCCGCCGGTTTTATCGCTCTTGAATTCGATGCGTCCGGCCTTGAGTTCCTTGACGGCTTTGCCGATATTCGGCGTCACCGTGCCCGCTTTCGGAGACGGCATCAAACCTTTGGGACCCAAAACGCGCCCCAATTTACTGACTTCTCGCATCATATCCGGGTGGGCCACCAGCGCATCAAACTCAAGCCAGCCATCCTGAATTTTTTTAATCAATTCTTCCGCGCCGATCTCGTCCGCTCCTTCAGCCTGGGCTTCGCGTGCGGCTTCCCCTTTACAAATACACACGATTCTTAATTTTTTTCCACTGCCATGCGGCAGGACGACCGTGCCGCGTACCTGCTCGTCATTTTGATCAGGGCGAATGCCTAATTGGAAATCGATGGCAACGGATTCGTCGTATTTTGAGCCTTCGATTTTCTTCAACGCCTGCACCGCTTCTTCAATCGAATACTGCTTCATGCGATCGACCAGCTCTGCGCGTTTTTGATAACGCTTACTTCTCAGAATCTTTGCCATAATTATTTCTTTTCCACCACTTCAAGCCCCATGCTGCGTGCTGTCCCTTCGACGATGCGCACGGCGCTTTCAAGCTTTGCGGTATTTAAATCCGCCATTTTTTGTTTCGCAATTTCTTCCACTTCGGCGCGGCTGACCTTCCCGATGGTTTGACGGCCCGGTTCGGGAGACGCCTTGGCCAATCCTGCCGCCTTTTTCAAAGCTGAGGCAACCGGCGGTTGCTTTAAAATAAACGTAAAAGACTTGTCTTTAAAAACAGAAATGACAACCGGCAACACCGTACCCGGTTTATCTTTGGTGCGCTCGTTGAATTGCTTGCAAAACTCCATGATGTTTAAACCATGCTGTCCGAGCGCGGGGCCGATCGGAGGAGCCGGATTGGCTTGTCCGCCGGTGACTTGCAATTTGATTTTTGTGACCAGTTCTTTTGCCATATCAAATTCCGTTAAATTTTTTCAACTTGCCAATATTCAAGTTCGACCGGAGTCGAGCGGCCGAAGATCATGACCATCACTTTGAGCTTGCCGCGGTTCGGATTGATTTCTTCAATCACGCCATTGAAATTGGCAAACGCCCCTTCTTTGACTCGTACATTTTCACCGATGCCGAATTCAACTTTCGGTTTTGGTTTCGTCTTTTTTTCTTCCTGCTGCTGAAGAATCTGGTTCATATCCTCTTCACCCAGCGGAATCGGGGTCTTGCCGGACCCCACAAATCCCGATATGCCGGGCGTATTTTTCACGAGGTACCAGCTATCTTCGGTCAATTCCATCTGAACCAAAATATAGCCGGGGAAAAATTTGCGTTCCGAGATGCGTTTCTTTCCTTCTCGAACTTCACTCACTTTTTCCGTAGGAATGAGAACCTGATGGATCAAATGCCTCAAGCCGGCTGTCTCAGCCCGGCTTTCCAAATTGGCTTTTGCCTTCGCTTCAACTCCCGTTTGTGTGTGTACGACATACCATTTGGCTTCGGCCATAACCATCATCCCAAAATAATCCTCATAAAAAACGATAAGACAAAATCAACCGCCCCGATAAAAAGCGCCAATATTAATGTGGTGATTATGACCACCAAGGTTGATTGCCATAACTCACCGCGGCTCGGCCAAGTGACTTTGTTCAGTTCCTGCCTTGTTTCCTGAATGAATCCGATAAACCGGCCAACCATCTTTTAATTCCCTTCCTGGTGCCTTCGGCCCCCTATCGCATCTCTAGTGCGATACTGGCAGGCCTGGCAGGATTCGAACCTGCAACATGCGGTTTTGGAGACCGCCGCTCTAGCCAATTGGAGCTACAGGCCTCCGTAGCCCGTCACTTTTGTTCCCGATGCGCCGTGTTCTTGCGGCAAAAACGACAATACTTCTTCCGCTCCAGACGATCCGGGTTTTTCTTCTTGTTTTTACGCGTCGAATAATTACGGTGCTTACACTCGGTGCACGCTAAGACAATGATTTCCTGCATTTAAGCAACCTTCAAAATGTGTAAATAGTCCCTATGATTGTGAGATTTCTTATGGCGAAATAACCATCTCACAATCCGATATGTTCGCCTGAATTTACAGTGGAGTAATAACGAGATATAGCTTACAGCTTACTTCAGAATCTCGCTTACGACGCCTGCGCCTACTGTTTTGCCACCTTCACGAATTGCGAATCGCAATTCTTTTTCCATCGCGATGGGCGTGATAAGTTCCGCTTCAATCGCAATGTTGTCACCCGGCATCACCATTTCAGTACCCTGGGGGAGTGTCATCACACCAGTGACGTCGGTCGTGCGGAAATAAAACTGTGGCCGATACCCATTAAAAAAGGGCGTGTGTCTTCCGCCCTCTTCCTTTGACAAAATATAAACTTGCGCCTTGAACTTGGTATGGGGTGTTACCGTACCCGGCTGCGCGATGACCATACCGCGTTCCAGCTGTTCCTTTTCAACGCCACGAAGCAGCAACCCCACATTGTCGCCGGCTTGTGCGTAATCCAGCAACTTACGGAACATTTCGATCCCTGTCACGGTCGATTTCATGGCCGCTTCGCGCAAACCCACGATATCAACTTCCTGGTTGATTTGGATTTTACCGCGCTCGACTCGGCCCGTGCCGACTGTGCCGCGACCGGAAATTGAAAAAACGTCTTCAACCGACATTAAGAAAGGTTTATCGATTTCGCGTTTCGGTTCCGGAATGTTGTCATCCAGCGCTTTCAAAAGATCCCAAATCGGTTTGGCTGCCTTTTCGTCATTGGGATTCTGGAACGCTTGAAGCGCGGAACCGCGGATAATCGG
Organism: Candidatus Omnitrophota bacterium; assembly: GCA_041585205.1. Taxonomy (GTDB): domain Bacteria; phylum Omnitrophota; class Omnitrophia; order Omnitrophales; family Aquincolibacteriaceae; genus JBFHCO01. The sequence continues at coordinate 6,896 of JBFHCO010000025.1, forward strand.
AGTTGTGTCTCCAGGAAATTCGTACTTTTTCAGCAGTTCACGAACTTCGAGTTCGACAAGATCCAAAAGCTCTGGATCATCAACGGCGTCAACTTTATTAAGGAATACAACGATGGAAGGAACACCAACTTGGCGGGCGAGAAGGATGTGCTCACGGGTCTGAGGCATTGGACCGTCGACGGCCGATACGACTAAAATCGCGCCGTCCATCTGAGCTGCGCCGGTGATCATATTTTTGATGTAGTCATGGTGACCGGGACAGTCGACGTGAGCGTAGTGGCGCTTTTCGGATTGATATTCTACGTGCGCCACCGCGATCGTGAGAATTTTGGATTCGTCACGAACCGTTCCGCCTTTCGCGATTTCCGCATAATCTTTAATATCTGCAAGTCCTTTGGTTGACAACACCTTGGTAATGCAGCTTGTCAAAGTTGTTTTGCCGTGGTCAACGTGACCAATCGTTCCGACGTTGACGTGCGGTTTTGTTCTTTCGAATTTTTCCTTCGCCATATAAGTTCTCCTTCTTTAACAAATGCTGCGTTTTTGTTTGAGCGTTTCCGAAAAAGATACCTTCTTATATATAACTGATCTTAATCAGCTGGAGACGGGGATTGAACCCGTGACCTCGTCCTTACCAAGGACGCGCTCTACCAACTGAGCTACCCCAGCAATCAGAGCTGAAGTTATGGACGCAAAGACAGTCCTCTCCTAGAGATAAATGCTGGATTCTACACTGGATGAGAAGAGTGTCAAGCATTATTTATATATTTATCTTCAGAGACACAATGTTCCGAGCGATAATAAGAGGTAATAAATGCTAGTTTATGCTTGAATCCGGCATTTTGCTTCAAAAAAAAGATGGTTTTACAGCATAAAATGCTGTAGGATACACGGAATTCGTATAAACGTCCGATAATATAAGAGAGGCTATCTTTGTGCAACCCGTTATTACAGAAGAAGTTACATTAAATACGCAGGCATTAGCCGAATTGCCGCCAAGCTGCGGGGCCTCTCTATCCGATACCGTCTCTCAAACTACTATTGAGAATCCGTCCAGGCAGCCCAAAATCAAGTGGCCGGCGACCATTTTCATTATAGGATCTCATCTGTTGGCCCTTGCGGGCCTTTTTACGTTCAGTTGGCATGCGCTTATTGTGTGCCTAGCTCTACATTGGATCACGGGCGGTTTAGGCATTACCTTGTGTTTTCATCGACTGCTTACCCATCGCAGTTATAAACTCTGGAAGCCGCTTGAGTATTTCTTTGCGGTATGCGGTACCCTTGCCTGCCAAGGCGGCCCGATCTCGTGGGTGGCAGCGCACCGTTTGCATCATGCTAAATCAGATCAGGACGGCGATCCGCACAGTCCGTTGGACGGCATGTTCTGGGCACATATGGGCTGGTGCTTGCATCAGAACAAAACGATTGATGAGTTTGATCAATATAAACGTTTCGCGCCGGATCTGGCTAAAGACCGATTTTATGTCTTCTTGGATAAAAATCCGCTATTTCCGACTTTTTTCCTCGGCGCCGCATTATTCGCATTGGGAGGTTGGAGTTACGTAATTTGGGGAATTTTTGTGCGTTTGGTTTTTGTCTATCACAGCACATGGCTGGTTAATTCCGCCGCACATATTTGGGGTTATCAAACTTATAAAACCGGAGATAAGTCAACGAATCTCTGGTGGGTCGCGCTGCTAAGCTACGGTGAGGGTTGGCATAACAATCATCATGCTTTTCAATATTCCGCGCGCCATGGTTTAAAGCTTTGGGAATTTGACCTGACTTACGCCACCATCAAACTTTTAAGTTTCTTGAAATTAGCTGAAGGTGTGAAGTTACCCGCCAAACATCTGTTAACATCCCCTTACGCCCCCGGCAAAGCAATATAATCACCGCTTATTTTTCTTTGATTACATTTTCAGTCATTTGAGGCGCCTGCCTCCATCGGCGATGCATCCAAAGCCAATCTGCGGGCGCTTTTCTGATTTCTTCTTCCAAATTTCTTATATACTGCTGCGTATTCAAAATAAGGTCCCGTTCATAATTGCCGGTTCGAATCACCGGAAACTCCTTACCCGCCCGGGCTGTATAAGAACCCATATGATGTCGGTCAAGATAAACAGGGATCACCGGAACATCATAGCGATGCGCAAGCATGGCGACAAACGACGAGGTTGCTGCCGGTCGGCCAAAAAAATCAACCCATACCGAGCCTTGGCGCTCATGTTGATCAATTAATATCGCAACGACTTTTTTGGCCTTGATCAGTTTAAGCGTCTCGCGCACGGCACCACCCTTATCCACGCTTTCGACATTTTCGAGGCGACGCAGATGTTTAATATATTCGTAGACGCAGGGATTCTTCAGCGGGCGGGCCACGCTATGTACGGTTTGGCCGCAAGAGAGTCCCGACATGGCAAGCAGCTCCCAGTTGCTGTAGTGCGAAATTAAAAAAACCAGCCCTTTCCCGCGGTTTAATGCCGTTTGGACATTTTCTTTTCCGGTCGATTTAAAATAATTCGCCGGGTTTTTGGCAAAGTAAGGGATGCGGGCGATTTCGATCGCTAGTTTCACCATGTTCTGCATAGAGGCCATGGCGATACGGCGTAATTCGTCATCCGGTTTTTCGTCTGTAAAAGCGGCTTTAAGGTTGTTGAGAGCTATGTTGCGGCGACTGCTTATCAGATGGAAAATAAGCCGGCCGGCGGTTTCGGCTAATCGGTCCGCCGCCTTAAAAGGCAAGAGATTGACCAAGCCTGCGATGGCGCGAAATATAAAATATTCCAGATAAAAAAAGAATTGTCTCATCTATTCTTCATCGGGGAGGTTCAGAAAAATTCATGCACGGAGCGGATCGCCACAAACATGGCGAATCTCGCTCATCCGCCTTTCTTTTGGCGGATGGAGCGGGCAGCGGGAATCGAACCCGCATGACCAGCTTGGAAGGCTGGGACTTTACCATTAAGCTATGCCCGCTTGCTCTGTTGATGAAAGGACGCATTATAGAAAGCCTTCAGAACACTGTCAATTTACTACCGTTTCAATCGCTTTTCATGTATAATTTGCGATCTTTAAGAAAAAACTTATGGCGCTCTTAATCTTACTTAGACATGGTGAATCCGTCTGGAATCTCGATAACCGTTTTACCGGTTGGGTCGACGTCGAACTTTCGGACAAGGGCAAAGAAGAAGCGAGGGTTGCCGGCGAGAAGCTCAAAGACTACCGTATCGATGTAGCCTATACTTCGGTTTTAAAACGCGCGATAGATACCTTTGATATTGCCATGAAGGCGGCCGGTAAAAACGGCATTTCGGTGACGCGCGACGAAGCGCTCAACGAAAGGCATTACGGAGAACTTCAAGGCCTGAATAAGGCTGAAACGGCTAAAAAATTCGGGGACGAGCAGGTTCATATCTGGCGCCGCAGTTATGATGTCGCACCGCCGGGCGGCGAAAGTCTGAAAGATACGGCCGCCAGAACCCTTCCTTATTTCAGAAAACACGTTCTTCACGATCTTAAATCGGGTAAAAATGTCATCATTGCCGCGCATGGTAACAGCCTGCGTTCCATCGTGATGGATCTGGATAAACTGACAAAGGAACAGGTTCTGAAACTGAATATTCCGACCGGCGTGCCTATTATTTACGAATTTGACCGCGCGCTCAATATCACGTCCAAAACAACCTTGTAATTTTCGTCGCGAAAAATCTGTTTTCCCCCTCCATGAGTCAACGGGAGTTACCTGAAGTAAAAATATCTTATCTCGACGCGCATTTACATGCCGTCACCAAACTCCGTGACCCCTTTCATAATCCTGACGGTTTAAAAGAAGCTCAAACATACGTCGTTGACGTATTTCAATCCCTGGGCTATCAAACTCTAAAAGATACGTTCGATTTTTCAGGGAAAACCTATGAAAATTGGTTGATGCGCGGCGCGGAAAACGCATCTTCTAAACGTTTCATTATCGGTGCCCATATCGACGCTGTCCCCGGGACACCCGGCGCGGATGACAATGCCAGCGGCGTGGCCGGCATGCTTGAGGTCGCAAGACTTTTATCAGAAACCGGTCTTCAAGGTCACGTGGATTTTGCGCTGTTTAATCTGGAAGAATACGGCATGGTAGGCAGTTCGCATTACGCCCAAAAATTAAATAAATCGGGCGTAAAAATCAGCGGGATGGTCTCCCTTGAAATGATCGGCTATATTTCCGGCGAAAAAGGCAGTCAGCGAATCCCTTTTTTTCTGCGCCCCTTTTATCCCGATACCGGCAACTTTATCGCCCTCGTCGGCGACGGGTCTTCTAAGGCACTTCTTAAAACCGCCCGCCAAGCATTTAAAGCAGTAAAAAATCTCCCTGTGGAAGTCTTATCGCTTCCCGCCAAAGGCATGTTGATACCTGAAACCCGCTTAAGTGATCATTCCCCTTTTTGGGATGCGGGGTATCCCGCCCTCCTGATCACGGACACTTCGTTTTTCCGCAATCCGCATTACCATTCGGAATCCGACCGCATTGAAACGCTTGATTTGGATTTTATGGCGCGCGTCACGGAAGGTGTTGCTCGTCTGGCCATTGCGTTTGCTTGAATGATTGTTTTTTAATTGACATTTTTATCTTCTTTCACGATAATATGCGTTCTTCGATTTCTTGTAACTGTTTGCCAATACTAGAGTTGGCATTCTCAAGCTCACCGAAGGGTCCCCGTTGGCAGGCCAAAAAGAGGATTCGTATCGCTTACTGTGGATGCTCGGGTTAGCGTTAACGCTCCCGATGATTCTATTAAGTGGGCCTCTGGCAGGCTATCTGATAGGGCTCTTTCTGATTCAGCGCTTCGGAATGTCAGCGGCCCTGATGCCGATTCTGATGATTTTGGGATTAGTCGCGTCAGGGATGCAAACATATCGTCTCATTCAAAAACTTAGAAGGCAGTCTTCAAACTCAAAGTCGCAGCAATGAAAGAGCAACACGCAACCGTCGTAGAAAATGTTCATGGAGCAGTCGATCAGGTAGCCCATGCCGCCGAGCATGGCGAAGCGCATGAACTCCCGAATTTAGTGACCGTTCTCAACGGGCTTTTTCCGGAAGCCGGTTGGGCCCATTTCCTTCATCAATGGGAAAATGTTATCTTCTCATTGATAGCCGCTCTCTTGATCTGTATTGTCGCGATTCGCGCCGCACGCAAAGAAAGCGTTATCCCCCGCGGTATTCAAAATTTCTGTGAATTTTTCGTGGAAGGCATCAATTCCTTTGTAACGGGTATTCTCGGACCACAAGGCCGCGAGCACGTTCCCTTTCTCGGAACTCTTTTTATTTACATTCTTTTAATGAATTGGAGTGGCTTGATCCCTTTCATGAAATCTTCAACCGCGTCCTGGAGCACAACAATTGCCCTCGCTCTCGCCACAACCGTCTATGTCCAATGGACCGGCATCCGAGCCCAGGGCCTTGGGCATTATCTGAAGCATATGGCGGGAAATCCTTCAAATCTCTTTGGGCTCGCTTTGATTCCCCTGATGCTCGTTATAAACCTGACCATCGAATTTCTGGCGGTGCCTTTAAGTTTGTCGCTGCGTCTGTTCGCGAATATTTCCAGCGAGGACCGATTGCTGTTTAAATTCGCCGAGCTGAATGTTCTTTTTAAGGGAGCTCCGTTTTTCTTCCAACTTTTTGCGAATATTTTGGCATTGGCATTCAGCGTCGTTCAGGCATTCGTTTTTATGCTTTTATCAACCGTGTATATTTCTTTAATCCTTCCTCATGAGGAACACGCGCATGAGGAACATGTAGCTCACGCTCATTAAACAACCGAAAGGAGAAATTGAAATGGATTCACACAGTGTTTTAGCTTTTGCATTACCTCTGGGGTTAGCGATCACGGCCGTGGCTTCGGCGTTTGCTTTAGGTAAAGCCGTTGCGGCTGCCATGGATGCCACGGCGCGTCAGCCGGAAGCCTCCACGAAAATTCTCGTCAACATGATGGCCGGTTGCGCGTTGATTGAAGCTTTGACGCTTTATGCGCTGGTGTTCGGTTTTTCATTAATGGGAAAAATCTAGTTACTCTGAGGAAAGTCGATGGAATTTTTCCAAGCGAATATTAAATTGTATGAGGTATTCGTCCAGCTACTGGCTTTTGTGATTGTTTTTTGGGCTTTGAAGAAAATGGCCTGGAAATCCATTCTCAATGGGCTGGAAGCCAGACGCGAACGCATTCAAAGCGATTTCGATAAAATCGATGCGGCCAAAAAAGAAATTGAATCGCTGCGCGCTGAATATCAATTGCATATGAAACAAATCGACGAAGAATCGCGCGCGAAGATTCAAGAAGCCGTCGAAGAGGGCCGGCGGATCGCCCATGATATTCAGGAAAAGGCGCGCGCAGAAGCGCAACAAGCATTTGAAAAAACCAAGGATAACCTGAATCTCGAAGTTGCCAAAGCGCGTTTGGTCTTGCGTCGCGAAATCGCCGACCTCACGGTTTCCGCCACAGAAAAAATTCTGAAGGAAAAACTCACGGATGCGAAGCAGCAGGAAAAAATTCTGGCCATGATCGAGGAGCTGGAATCCGATCTCAGTTCCGGAAAAGGACGTTCCTTATGAGCTCGCTTGTGATGGTCCGTTATGCCCACGCTTTGCTGGGGTTGGCCGAAGAACGCGGAACACTTGATCAAACCGAGGTGGATCTTGCGAATGTTTGTCAGGTTATTCGTCAATATCCTGAAATTTCGCACTTGGTCCTCAATTCGACCATTTCCCAGCCTGAAAAGGAAGATTTTATCGATAAGATCATCCCTCAGGATATTTCCCGGCTGGTAGTTCAATTTATCAAAGTGTTGATCCGTAAGAGACGTTTTGAAGAATTAGACGCCATCCGTCAGGAATTTCACCGGCTGTATGAAAAAAAGCGGAATATTCAGGAAGTGACCGTAATCACCGCAGTGCCGGTTTCCAAAGCAAATGAAGAGCGTCTCAAAAAGGTGCTAAAAAATAAATTAGGCACGGAAATTCGTCTGATCTATGATGTTCATCCGAATGTGATCGGCGGTATGATTCTCCGTTTTGATCACACAGAAATTAACGGGAGTTACTCCGGGCGCCTCGAAGAATTAAGCCGGAAATTACGCATTTAAATTCAAATTAAGGAAGGTTTGCTATGTTAAAACCCGAAGAAGTGACGCGGGCAATTCAAAAAGAAATACAAAAATACGAGACGAAATTGCAAATGGAGTCGGTAGGCTATGTTCTCCAGGTCGGAGACGGTATCGCCCGCGTCTACGGACTTGAAGAAGTCATGGCATCTGAGCTGGTGACGTTTCCTGATGGAACCTCCGGGATGGCTCTCAACCTGGAACCGGATAATGTCGGCGTTGTGATCTTGGGTTCGGATACGCAAATTAAAGAGGGTGACGCAGTTAAACGTACGGGCCGCATTATTCAAGTTCCCGTGGGTGACGCGCTCGCCGGGCGCGTCATCAATCCCCTGGGAGAGCCGTTGGACGGCAAAGGCCCCATTCCGACGAAGAAAACAAGACCGCTCGAAACCATTCCGCCTTCCGTGGTGCAGCGCCAACCCGTAAAGGAACCGCTTCAAACGGGCATCAAGGCCATTGACTCCATGATTCCGATCGGCCGCGGTCAGCGAGAATTAATCATCGGCGACCGTCAAACCGGCAAAACGGCGATTATGCTGGATACGATCATCAATCAAAAGCAATCGGGTGTCCGCTGCATTTATGTTGCCATCGGCCAAAAACTTTCGAGCGTCGTTGCGCTGGTGGAAATGCTTGAAAAACAGGGCGCAATGGATTACACGACCGTCGTGGTGGCTTCGTCCGAAGACCCCGCGCCTTTACAGTATATCGCCCCCTACTCCGGCTGCGCGATCGGCGAGGAGATCATGCATTCAGGCAAGCACGCACTTGTCATGTATGACGACCTGTCCAAACACGCCGTTGCCTATCGTCAGTTATCACTGTTGTTGCAACGTCCTCCGGGCCGTGAAGCGTATCCGGGCGACGTTTTCTACCTTCATTCCCGCCTGCTTGAGCGTGCCGCAAAAATGCGCGACGATTTGGGCGGCGGATCACTGACCGCATTACCCGTGATCGAAACGCAGTTGGGTGATATCTCTGCCTATATTCCGACCAATGTGATCTCCATCACGGACGGACAGATTTATCTTGAATCTGATTTATTTTATGCGGGCGTGCGTCCCGCGATTAACGTGGGTCTGTCTGTTTCCCGTGTCGGCGGAAACGCCCAAACCAAAGCCATGAAACAAGTCGCCGGCCGTCTGCGTCTGGCTCTGGCTCAATACCGGGAACTTGCGGCCTTCGCGCAATTATCAACCGACCTCGACAAAGCCACCAAAGATCAGTTGACGCGCGGTGAGCGCATGGTTGAAATTTTAAAGCAGGACATCTTTCAACCCCTCCCCTTTGAACAACAGGTCACGATCATTTTTGCGGGTAACGAGGGGTTGTTGGATGAACTTCCGCTTGCGCGGATCAAAGAATTTGAACAAGGGCTTCTGAAATTTGTCGATCAGAAATATCCCGATATTTTGCATGAGATTCGCGAAAAGAAAGCCATCGGTGACGATCTCAAAGCTAAATTGAATCAAGCCGTCGCTCAATTTAAAGAGCAGTTTAAATAATCACTCTCCATGTCCGGCCAACTGCGCGCGATAAAAAATAGAATCCGAAGCGTCGAGAACACAAAAAAAATCACGCATGCCATGGAAATGGTGGCTGCGGCAAAACTCCGACGTTTTCAGGATGTGATGGTCAAAGCAAGGCCGTACACCAAGGAGTTGAATCTCCTGAGTCAAAAATTGATTCAGGACCAGCTTTTTCGCAGAGCGCGGGCAAAAAAGGGCGACAAATACTTGCTCAAATCGTTTCATCCTTTTTTTGAACCGCGAGAGGAAAAACGCATAGCGCTCGTGTTGATCACATCGGACACCGGCTTATGCGGATCCTATAACACCGACCTGACTTTGGTCGCAAGCGAATTTTTATCGAAGTGCCCGGAACAGCCTTATCTCATCGGGGTCGGTAAGATGGGGTTGCGTTTTTTACAAAAAAACGGGTTTAAATTTCAGCGCAGCTTCACGGATTTGCGCGTCAGCCGGATCGAAGGAATCATTCAGGATCTTCGTTCGCAGCTTGAGCAATTGTATCTTGAAAAGGAAGTGGATGCGATTTATGTCATCTACAGTCACTTTCTTACGGTGACAACCTATCAAGGCGTCGTCGAAAAATTGCTGCCGCTGGAACAGCCGGATGCATCAGAACAGGAAAAATCGGCTGACATACCGCAGGAATTTATTTATGAGCCTGATGCGGAAAAAGTTTTTGAAAAACTGGTTCCGCAAATGTTTGAGTCCAGAACGCGCATGATTTTGTTGGAATCTTTGGTATCGGAACAAATCGCTCGCATGAACGCCATGCGTCAGGCCACGGACAATGCCAAGGAAATGATAGATACCCTCGTCCTCAAACGCAATAAGGCGAGACAAGCGGCCATTACAAAAGAAATCATCGAAATCGTTTCAGGGTCACGCGCCCTGAAAAAATGAGGAGGTAGCAGAATGTCTTTCGGAAAAGTTGTTCAAGTGATGGGACCAAGCGTGGATATTCAGTTTGATCCCGAATCGCTTCCTAAAATATATAACGCCGTTGAAATAGAAAATCCTCAAACCAAATCGAAGCTGGTTTTAGAAGTCGCCCAACACGTCGGTGACAACACGGTGCGTTGCATCGCCTTGGCTTCAACCGACGGCTTGGTGCGTGGCATGAAGGCCAATGATACCGGTGCTCCGATTTCCGTTCCCGTTGGCGAGCAAACGCTCGGCCGCATCTTCAATCTGCTCGGACAGCCGATTGACGAACAAGGCAACGTCAAAGATCCCAATAAAAAATATCCGATTCACCGATCCGCGCCGCGTTATGAAAACTTACTGCCCGCTAACACCATTCTTGAGACCGGCATCAAAGTCATTGATTTGCTGGCGCCTTATCCGAAAGGCGGCAAGGTGGGCCTTTTCGGCGGAGCCGGCGTCGGTAAAACGGTGATCGTGATGGAACTCATTCACAGCATTGCCACCGAACACGGCGGCGTTTCCGTTTTCTGCGGCGTCGGTGAGAGAACCCGTGAAGGAAATGACCTTTGGCTGGAACTTAAAGAATCGGGCGTTATCAATAAGACGGCCATGGTATTCGGACAGATGAATGAACCGCCCGGCGCGCGGCTGCGCGTCGCTTTAACCGGTCTATCCATGGCGGAATATTTTCGTGATGAAGCCCGTCAGGACGTTTTGGTTTTTATCGACAACATCTTTCGCTTCACGCAAGCGGGCTCCGAGGTCTCGGCCCTGCTCGGAAGAATGCCTTCGGCGGTCGGATACCAGCCGAACCTTTCAACTGAAATGGCTCAGCTTCAGGAGCGAATCGCCTCCACCAAAGCCGGATCCATCACTTCGGTTCAAGCGATATACGTACCGGCCGACGACTTAACCGATCCGGCTCCGGCCACGGCCTTTTCACACTTGGACGGCGTGACCGTTCTCTCCCGCCAAATCGCGGAATTGGGCATTTATCCGGCCGTCGATCCGCTCGCTTCCACATCCCGCATCTTGGATCCGCGCGTTGTGGGTGAAGAACATTATAATATCGCACGCGAAGTTCAACGCATTCTGCAAAGGTATAAGGATCTGAAAGATATCATCGCGATTTTGGGTGTGAACGAACTTTCCGAAGAGGATAAACAAATCGTGATGCGCGCCCGTAAACTCGAAAAATTCCTGTCTCAGCCTTTCTCAGTCGCGGAGGCCTTCACGGGTCTCAAAGGGAAATATGTTCGCCTAAAAGATACGGTGGAAAGTTTCAAACGCATTGTGTCGGGTGAATTCGATCACATTCCGGAACAATGTTTCTACATGGCCGGCGGAATTGAAGATGTGGTTGAGGCGCACGATAAGATGAAGACAACCGCGGTCTGAGGCAATTAGGCATGAGGCCGAAATTCCGGATCCAAATCATCACACCTCAAGGCATTGCTTACAAAGGCGATGCGGTGCATTCTCTCATCCCTTCAGAGGATGGTTACGTCGGCATCTTGGCGAATCATGCCGCTTATGTCACCACCGTTTCAGGCGGTACGGCTCGCGTGGATGAAACGGATGATATTCATAAAGAGTTCAAAATCGGTCCCGGGTTTTTCACGGTTTCGGAAAATGGGGCGATCCTTTTAACCCGCTCTTGCGAAGAACGCGCCCTTCCCGCTTGAGATGGAGCTTATTCTTTTTTATGCATTTTCGGCGCTATCCATCCTCAGCGCCCTCGGCGTAATTTTTCTTTCCAAACCCACCCGCGCATTACTCGCCTTGATCGTGACCATGTTTTCACTGGCTGTGCTTTTCCTGCTTTTAAGGGCTTATTTCGTCGCGATGGCCCATTTGATCGTATACGCCGGC
>JBFHCO010000026.1:0-16763 GCA_041585205.1 Candidatus Omnitrophota bacterium
CGGCGCCGTCAATCAATTCGATATTGAGAGCTGTCGAACCTGTGCCGGCGATTGAAAAAACCAAGTCTTGGGTATTCAAACTAAAGGGGGTGGCGAAAAAGCTCATGATCACACCACCCCAACGCGAAAAATTCTGATCATCGCCGTTGGCCAAATTAAAATCAAAACTGAATTGATCGGTAGACGGCTGATTGAACGCCGTGACTGTATTATTCTGAACCGGTTCAAGAATGCCCAAGGTAGGTTGGAACGCACTCAAATCGGTGACAGGGCCCGCTCCCGGCAGCAGCGGCGGGTCGAATGCAAGGCCGCCGGTGTGAACTTCAATGAAACTGATGTCCGGATTGGCGATGTTCCGGTCTACAACGAAATTGATTTGTTTAATTTGAGTCAGATTGAGTGAGGGGTACTGGCTCTGAATAAATGCCCTTGAAAAATCAAATTGCTGATAAGTGGAGGTGACTCCGACCACGAAAAAGGCCGCCGGCGTACCGTTAACATCGACAAACTCGACTTTTAAACACGATTGTGTGCAGGTTCCCCCGCCGCGGATATTAAAGGAAATTGTGTTAAAAACACTGAGGTCCTGCGGGCCTTGCGCCGAAGCACCGAAGTCAATAATCGCACCCACATGGCTATTGAAGGCGCTGACATTGTAATCCATTCGGAACTCATCCGTTGAGAATTGCGTGACATTGACGGATCCGATATGCGCATAGGAGGTTAGAATGGGCTGCCCGGGAAGCACCGTTCCGTGACCGGAACGAAAAAGCAGCGCCTCCTCACCGTTTAAGTTGTATTCGTCGATGGCTTGAATAAAAGCATTTAATTTTTCACGAACTTCCCAAGTTGAGGCTTCCGGATCTTGGAACGATTGGATTTGGCGCGCCAACGCAGCATAATCCAGCGCTTCATTATTGATAAGGCCGTTGCGGTTATATGCGTAAACTCCTTGAGGGCTGAGAACATATTCGGTGGCTTCCCCCGCCAACGCAAAATCCGCAGGGCCCGGCATTGGATTATGTCCTGCGGGATGGGTATGAATAATTAAGGAAGCATCTTCAAGTAAATTTTGCGCGGCGGGTGTGACGCGGATTTCATCGCTGCTGCCGCTTGTAAAGAGAACGATCTTGCCATGCAAAACGATCACGCCGACTTCCACGTCCAGATCAGCGAGATCCTTTAAATTATCTTCGCTGAGCGATTCAACCAGCACCGCCGCGGCAAAATCGGGACGCAGATATTCCACGGCTTCTTCAAAGGAATAGGTTTCAGCGTCATGTATTTTATTATCCCCGACGGCAGTTTCATCCGCGTCGACGATGGTGAGAATCAATTCATTTTGCAGAAAGGATTCTGTCGTGACGGGTTTGGGCGCGGGTTGCGACGGCTCGATCAAAGCATCGGCGCTTTTTGTGGATTGCTCTAAGGTTTGAGTCGGTTCGATGACCGGAATAGCGGAGGCGGAATAAACTATTTGATCAATGAGAAACAGGAATGCAAGCAGAGCGGCGAAAGTTTTTTTCATCGTCTTTCGAAGGGAATGGGCCCGGCTCTTCATGTGCGCCTCCATTTAAATTGAAGATCCTCACTCAGATTCTTGATTTGCCAGGGCGTTGCACTTTTTATAAGACTTTGTTTAATGCTCTTTAAAAGTGCGAAGTTAAGTATAGATGGTGCATTCTTGAATGTCAACTTTATTATTAAATTAATTTAATTTACACAACCTATTAATATTATTGAAGTTACAATTTTATTAATATTTTAAGAAGTTTTATCTTAACAGAGGGGCTGAGAAGAAGCTTGACTAACATCTAATGAAGGTGCCCACTTATACGAAATTCTGGGCTTCGGATATGCCCGAGGCCGGACTTGAACCGGCACGGGGATTTAATTCCCCAACAGATTTTAAGTCTGTTGCGTCTGCCATTCCGCCACTCGGGCTAGCCAATTTGGGCTTTGGAATTTGGAGTTCGGACTTAACCGCCTCGGGTGCTCGATCTCCTCCAAAATCCAAACTCTAAATTCCAAAATGGATGGAGGCGCGGGGCGGAATCGAACCGCCGTATACAGGTTTTGCAGACCCGTGCATTACCACTTTGCTACCGCGCCATAAAAGAAAAAATCCGAAACCAGAAATCAATTCCCGCAACAAATGTTTGACTGTTTGTTTCGGGTCTGAAAATCCGGTTTCGGATTTATGATTAACGTAAATATTGAAGCTCTTCGCCGGTGTTCGGATCGTATTTAAATCGATCCGGAAACGTCTGCCCCGTTCTCGGGTTATATTTTGTATGGATTTCCTGAGCCGGCTGGGGTGGCGGTTGATACGCCGGTTGCTGAGGAGCGCCGTACGGCTGAGGCTGATACTGCGGCTGATATTGCTGCTGCATCATTTCCTCTCTCATTTCCCGCTTGATCGACTCTTTCTGTCGTCGCTGTGATTCGCCTATCAGAGCGCCCGTCAAGGCACCGGCACCCGCCCCGATGGCTGTGCCTGCCCCGGCATGACCCGTTTGATGACCGACAATGGCTCCTAATCCGGCTCCGAGACCGCCCCCTACAAGAGCGCCCGTTTCTCTCTCAGTAAGCCCGCCGGATCCGTCCGTGGCGCAACCGGAAAAGATCATCATTCCTGAAATACCCAATACCAATAATTGCTGATGCAGCTTCATTGCTATCCTCCTTCATTTACATATGTTAAGATTCGATATTGTATATCAAAATACCCCATCGCCAAAAGGAATTTTCGCCTCAGTTGATTAGACTCACCTTTCTGAAAAATTATTCACGCCATGGTAAAGATCGCGGACCCAGCCAAGAACCTTCACCGCAAGCAAAGACTTCGAATGATTCTTTAAAATCTTATATTTCCCCCGCGCATCCATGAGGGCCGCTGTTAATCTGTTTTTACCGAAAGGGTTATGCCCCTTGCCATAATAGTTAGCCACAATTCCGTCCAAGCTCTTGCGGCGCACTTTGCGATGCGCATTTCGAAGCCAATTTTCAGTCTCAAGGCAAAATCCGATCACGAGTCTCTTCCCCTTCCTTTTGGCCAACGCCGCCACGATATCGGGTGTTTGCTTTAGCATCAGACGATGCGTGCGCGTCCGGTGAATTTTCTGGGCATGTCGCGTGGCAGCCGTAAAATCACATACAGCCGATGTCATGATCAAAAGGTCGTGTTTGGGAAAATGGATGCGGCAGGCTCTTTTTAAATCTTTTGCGCTTTCAACGGAAACAAACCGAACACCCCGCGGCGGTTTCAGCGCGGTCGGACCGCTGATCAGGGTAACTTTATAGCGGCGTGCTTTGGCCGTTTTAGCCAGTATATATCCCATTTCTCCCGTCGATAAATTGGAGAGGAATCTGACCGGATCCAGCATTTCCCGCGTAGGGCCCGCTGTGATGAGAATCTTCTTGATCAAGAGAAAACCTTTTTTCAGGCTTTAATTTTATCGCAGACAAAAGCGACGATCTGTTCTGTTTCAGGAATATGACCGATGGCTTCCTTTCCGCAAACGAGATGACCGACAATGGGATCTATAAATTGATACCCGATCTCCTTCAGCCGGTTGAGATTTTGTTGAGTCAAAGGATGGGTGTACATCTGATCATTCATGGCTGGCACGACTAAGATCGGGCATCTTGCCACTAGCAGCATGCTGCTGGCCAAATCGCTCGCCTGTCCGGTCGCAAGACGGGCCAAAAAATTAGCCGAAGCGGGAGCTACTAGCACCAAATCCGCTTCTTCGGCAAGCGACGTATGCAGAACATCGTAAGGCGTATCCAGCGCAAATAAATCGTGATATACCTTTTCACCGGATACGGCGCGCAACGTCAACGGACCTATAAACTTTTTGGCCGCTTCCGTCATGACGCAGATCACTCGCGCGCCCTCTTCCCGGAGCCTTTGCACCAAATCCACCGTCCTGTAGGCGGCGATACTCCCCGTAATGACTAGGACAACGGTTTTAGCCTTGAGACTTTTTGCCCTTGGCCTTGTTTTCTTCATACCGGACCTTTCCCTGTGCCATTTCTTCCAATGCGACGCCTGAAACTTTATCCGTTGCGGACTTGGCAAGCGGCTGGGCGCCTTGACTCAATTCGTTGGCACGCGCTGCGGCCGTTAACACGACTTTGAAGATACTGGCATTATCACCTTTAACGAGTTTTTCGAGCGGTACGTACGCCATGTTGAGAGTTTCTCCTTTCATTGTCAAAACGTTGAATTAAATTCTCAATCGCAAAAATGGTTTCTTCCAAATTTTGATTGATTACCGTATGGTCATAAAAACTGGCTTCTTTGATTTCATCCTGCGCCCGTTCAATTCTTCTGTCGATTTCCTCGGGCGACTCCGTCCTGCGCCCTTCCAATCTGTCTCTCAAAACTTTGACCGAAGGAGGGAGCAAAAAAATGGTTACTAAATCAACTTTGCCTCCGAGTCCTTGCTTAACATCACGCGTCCCTTGGACATCGATGGCGAGAATGACGCGTTTACCTTCCTTAAGACTGTCTAAAACAAAATTTCGTGAAGTCCCGTAAGCGTGGTTAAATATCATTGCCGATTCTAACAGCTCGCCGCGGGAACGCATCTTTTCAAAAGTTGGCCGGTCCACAAAGAAATAATCTTCTCCGTCCTTTTCACCGCTTCGCGGAGAACGCGTTGTCGTGGAAATGGATCGAACCCAATCCGGATGGCGCTTCAGCAAACGCTCGACCACCGTAGTCTTACCGCACCCTGACGGGGCTGAAAGCACAATCAACATTCCCTCGGGGCGCTGGGAACCGCTTTTATTCGACGTTTTGGATTTGCTCACGAATTTTCTCGATTTCGCCCTTGATAAATACGACTTCCCGCGAAATATCAAAAAGCTGCGCTTTATTGCCGATCGTATTGATTTCCCTGTGCATTTCCTGACAAATAAAATCTAATTCACGCCCGACTTCTTGCTGAATCTTCCGGCTGCGAACGCGTTCCTCAAAAAGGCTCAAATGACTTTTAAGACGGACGATTTCTTCCGTAATATCGCTTTTTTCGGCCAAAATGGCTGCTTCGCGCCACAATCTGTCATCATCCCGGCTGCCTTCCGCAATCAAACTTTCGAGACGAGTCTGAATACGTTTAAAGTATTCCTCCGATCTTCCCTTTGCGTCGGCCTCGATTTTACCCAAACCGGCCTGAATCTTCGCAAGCCGATTCAGGATGTCTTTTTCGATTTTCTTACCTTCAACGGTCTTTGCTTTTAAAGTGTGGCTCAAAGCAATGTGCAGCGCTCGTTGCAGAGCCGGCCACACTTTTTGCGGTGATTTTTTTTCCTTTTTGACAGTTAGAATCTGCGGCAATCGCAAAAAATCCCCAAGATCGATGTCGTCCCGAATCCTGAGTTGCCGCTTGATCCGCTCGGCTGCCTGTTGATAGCGTTTCGCAACGGCCAAATCAAGCGTCAGATGATCCGTTTCCGAATCTTCGCCGGCACCCTGAGTAATACTGACCGTAACCTTACCGCGTGAAATTTTGGAATGAATGAGCTCCCGGATCTTACCTTCAAGCGCGTAGTAATCCGGAGGCAATTTCAAAGAAAAATCAAAAAAGCGGTGGTTGATGGACCGGATTTCG
The DNA here is from genome assembly GCA_041585205.1 of Candidatus Omnitrophota bacterium. Lineage (GTDB taxonomy): Bacteria > Omnitrophota > Omnitrophia > Omnitrophales > Aquincolibacteriaceae > JBFHCO01. The sequence continues at coordinate 5,622 of JBFHCO010000026.1, forward strand.
ATAATCCAACCCCCGGTCTTAGTCGCGGGTGTCGCAACACGCGCAAAAGCAGTCATGCTTTTTAACATTTCGGAATCCTCACAGGAAGCCGCATGGATATTTGGATTTCCCCTGCAGGGGCTTGAAAGGATATTCCCTTTGCAGAAAATTGAATTAAAGTGCTGAATTATAAGGAGTTAGGGTAATAATGTCAAGCCGCGTATCATCGATAAGAAAAAATAATCTTGTGAAACATGAGAACTCCTTCGATTTCGCATTCACACTAATGTAACTTATTTATAATAAGCAAGTTACGATGAAAGAGTATTCAGGATGGCTTCCGCTTGCTTGCGAGGGTTTACAGCGGCGGTGATTGGACGTCCGATAACAATGTAATCGGCGCCTTGATCAAAAGCCTCCCTGGGCGTACAAATCCGCTTTTGATCGTCCGTGGAAGACCCTTTGGGCCTCACGCCCGGAGTCACTAATATAAAATCTCTGGGATGTTGTTTACGAAGCAAGGTTAATTCTTGAGGCGAGCTGACAACCCCGTCCATTCCGGCTTTTTCGGCCCATTGCGCCAAGGCAAGCACTTGATCTTGCACTGTTTTCGAAACACCCAATTCGCGCTTTAAGGCGATCTCGTTCAGACTTGTTAAAACAGTTACGCCGAGCACAACCGGACGCGGCTTGCCGGCCGGACAGGCCGCATCGATCGCTTCCCGGACTTTCTGCATCATTTCAAAACCGCCTGAGGCGTGCACATTGACCATATCAATCTCATGGCCGCATACCACCGCAATCGACCCCGCCACCGTATTGGGAATATCGTGTAATTTTAAATCCAAGAAAACCTTGCCCTGATGACGGCGAACCAAATCAACCGCTTCCCAGCCATGCGCGGTAAAAAGTTCCAGGCCTACTTTATAATAGTTGATCAAGCCGTTGAGATCTTTGAGCAAGCGCTCCGCCTGATTCAGTTCTGCTGTGTCCAATGCGACGATTAAACGGTCTTTGAATGCGGTCATGCTTTTATTAACCTCCGAAAACGGGGCCTTCTTTGCCGTTATGCAGCGAACCTTTTAATTCATTGATATGGCGGATACCGTTCGAACGGCAATACTCTTCAATTCCTTCCAGAATTTGCGTCGTGGCACGCGGGTTGACAAAATTAGCCGTTCCGACCGCGATCATGTCGGCGCCCGCGATAATGAATTCGAGCGCATCCTGAGCCGTCATAATACCGCCTGAAGCCACAATCGGAACCTTGAAATGTTTACGGGCCTCATACACATAGCGCAATGCCACAGGTTTAATCGCGGGGCCGCTTAATCCGCCGGTCACATTTGAAAGATGCGGCTGCCGTGTTGCGATGTTCACGGCCATGCCTTTCAGCGTATTGATTAAACTGAGGGCATCCGCCCCTTCTTTCAAAACATCCGCGGCGATTTCAAGCACATCCCCCAGTTCGGGCGATAATTTGGCGATTAACGGCAAATCCGTTTCATCACGAACGGTTCGAATCACATCCAAAATGCGCTCCCGTTTGCGCATGAAGGAAACCCCTCCCGCCTCCACATTCGGACAGGATAAATTCAGTTCGATGGCCTTCACGACGGGTTTGTGGCGGGTTAATGTCCGGGTCAATTCCCCGAATTCATCGATGCTTTCCGCGGCTATGTTGACAATCAACGGCGTATTCAATTTTCTGTAAAAAGGGATTTTATGCTCGACAAAATCCTGCAGTCCTTTGTTTTGAAGACCGATCGCGTTCAGCATGCCTCCGGTCGTTTCGATAATACGCGGCATCGGATTGCCGGCACGACCCTTGAGCGTGATCGTTTTGGTGATAATGGCGCCCAGCCGTTCCAAATTGACGTACGGGGCGTATTCGCCTTTGGTTCCGAACGTGCCCGAAGCGACGGTTACGGGATTACGGAAGGTAAGATTTTTGATTTTCGTTTCCAGATTCACTTTGGACTTCATTATTCCGCTAGCCGGTCAAAGGCAAAAACCGGCCCCTCCACACAAGACGGTACCCATCCTTCAGGTGTTTTGACCATGCAACCCAAACACGCGCCGATAGTGCACGCCATGTATTCATCGAGCGAGGCCTCGCCTTCAATGCCGTATTGACGCGCCATGGCGATCACGGCCTGCATCATGACCTTGGGCCCGCAGGTTTGTATGAAAAGATTGCTTTTCCCTTCTTTCTGAATGATCTGTTCGAGTAAATGCGTAACAAAACCCTTCATACCGTAACTGCCGTCGTTCGTGGAATAAAGGATCTTGGCTTTGACATGCGCCAACTCGCTTTTCGGCAGCACCTCTTTTTTTGACTTGGTTCCGATCAAGAGATAATCCATGCGGTAGCGCTCCGCCAAGAAAACAAGCGGAGGCACGCCCACGCCGCCCGCCACGAGCACCCGTTTTTTGTCCTTAATTTTGGCCGTGAAAGGCTTTCCAAGCGGTCCCATCACCTGCAAGGCATCACCCTTTTTCTTGGTTGCCAGCATAGCGGTAGCTCGGCCGAGAATTTCGTAAAGGATTTCAACGCGGTTCCCCTTTACGCGGTAATAACTGAAGGGGCGCCTGAGAAAAGGGTCAAGATCGGGATTGATGCGAATATTCAGAAATTGACCGGGTTGAATGGTCCTGGCCAACGGTTTCGATAAAAAAGCAATTTTGTAATATTTTTCATTTACTTTGCGGTGCTCGGCAATGCGCACCGTTTCATCGTAAAGACGTCTCATCGGTTCATCGTCTCACGCTCAATGGTTCCGGCCGGATTGCTCCCGGCGATCTTCAAATTCGGATGATAATCCTGCAAAGCCTTGACATCCAGCCCCCCGCTGCTTTTGACTGCTTCGAGACTGCTGACCGCCGCGCGCGCGGCGTTTAAAGTCGTAATACAGGGGATATTGAAGCTGACGGCCAGCGAACGGATTTTTGCTTCATCCAGCACCGGCCCTTTCCCGCTGGGCGTATTGATCACGAGTTTCACTTCGCTGTTCCGGATTAAATCGGCCACGTTCGGCTGTCCTTCCACGATTTTTAAAACCGTTTCGGCCGGAATGCCGTTCTGGTTCAAGGCCGCGGCCGTCCCGCGCGTCGAAACGATCGGGTAGCCGAGTTCATGGAACTGTTTGGCGATGGGAATGATCTTTTCCTTGTGGCCGTCTTTGACGCTGATAAAAACCTTTCCCTTTTCAGGAATGTGGGCTGAAGCGGCGTCCTGTGATTTATAGAAAGCCTTGGGGAAATTTTCATCAATTCCCATCACTTCGCCGGTAGATTTCATTTCAGGCGAAAGAATGATATCAACGCCGGGGAATTTCACGAAAGGAAAGACCGATTCTTTGATCGCAACATGATCCGGAACGATTTCTTTCGTGAATCCAAAATCTTTCAAGCTGTGTCCCGCCATCACTTTAGCCGCCAATTTTGCAAGCGGTATACCGATGGTTTTACTGACAAACGGCACGGTGCGCGATGCGCGCGGATTGACTTCCAGACAATATATCACGTCATCCTTAATGGCATATTGAACGTTCATCAAGCCCACGACGTGAAGCTCTTTGGCGATTTGCTTCGTTTTTTCGATGATTTCGCTTACAAGCTCCGGCTTGATGGAAAACGGAGGAATCACCGATGCGCTGTCTCCCGAATGAATCCCCGCCTCTTCGATATGTTGCATGACGGATCCTACGACTGAGATTTTGCCGTCTGAAATCAAATCCACATCAATTTCAACAGCCTCAGTCAGAAATTTATCGATCAAAACAGGGTGCTCTCCGCTCGCCTCCACCGCATGCGCCATATATTTTTTGAGCGCCGCTTCATCATAAACGATTTCCATGGCGCGTCCGCCCAGTACATAAGACGGTCGGATCAAAACCGGGTATGAGATCGCGGCGGCAACGCGGCACGCTTCTTCCAAACTGTAGGCAATGCCGTTCGGGGATTGTTTCAAATCAATTTTATCAAGCAATTTTTTGAATTTGTCGCGATCTTCGGCGCGGTCGATCGCATCCGCGGAAGTTCCCAAAACCTTGATTCCATTTTCAACTAGCCCCCTGGCCAGATTGAGGGGTGTTTGGCCTCCCAGCTGCAATATGACCCCGACGGGCTTTTCGCGGTCGACAATATTGAGCACATCTTCCAGCGTCAACGGTTCAAAAAACAACTTATCGGAAGTATCATAGTCCGTGCTGACCGTTTCAGGATTCGAATTCACCATGATCGTTTCATAACCGATCTCTTTGAGGGCAAAGGCCGCGTGGACGCAGCAATAATCAAATTCAATCCCCTGACCGATACGGTTAGGTCCGCCGCCGAGAATCATAATTTTTTTGCGGTCACTCGGGATCGTTTCATCCTCATCCTCGTAGGTGGAGTAAAAGTAAGGTGTGTACGCCTTGAACTCAGCCGCGCAGGTATCGACCAGTTTAAAAACAGCTTCCACCTTTTCGGATTTTCTGAAGGCTCTGACCGCAGATTCCTTATCATCCCATAAAAAGGCAAGCTGCCGGTCGGAAAAGCCGAATTGTTTCGCCTTTTTTAGCAGCGTTTTTTTCTTGCCCGAATCCCCCGCCGCTGCGAGCAGTTCTTTTTCAAGATCCAGAATTTGACGCAGCTGCACCAAAAACCAGGGATCGATATGGGTAATGCGGTGAATATCCTCAATGGTCATACCCGCCAGAAACGCATATTTCAGATAAAAAATCCTGTTATCTTTGGGCTTAGCAATATAACGGCTGATTTCATCCTTTAAGGCTTCATCTTGGGGCGCCTGAGCTGCGAATGCGAGATAATCTTCGCGACTTTTCAATTCGGTTTCGAAAATTTTATCTTTGCCATCCGCGCCCCACCCGAAGCGTTTGATCTCAAGCGATCGCAACCCCTTTTGCAGCGCCTCTTTGAAGGTGCGCCCGATCGACATGGCCTCTCCGACCGATTTCATCTGACTGGTGAGCGTGCTGTTGACGCCTTCAAACTTTTCAAAGGCGAATCGCGGTATTTTGACGACGCAATAATCAATCGAGGGCTCAAAAGAGGCGGGTGTGTATTTGGTAATGTCGTTCGGAATCTCATCCAGCGTGTAACCGACGGCCAGTTTGGCCGCAAACTTGGCGATCGGAAAACCGGTGGCTTTCGATGCAAGCGCCGAAGACCGCGAAACGCGGGGGTTCATTTCAATCACGACCATCTTGCCGTCTTGCGGGTTCACGGCAAATTGAATGTTTGAACCGCCCGTTTCCACGCCGATTTCGGATATCACTTTACGCGCGGCATCACGCATGCGCTGGTATTCCTTGTCCGTCAGGGTTTGGGCCGGCGCCACCGTGATCGAATCACCCGTGTGCACTCCCATCGGATCCAAATTCTCAATGGAGCAGATCACGACAAAATTATCGCGGATATCGCGCATGACTTCGAGTTCATACTCCTTCCAGCCGAGAACGGACTCTTCGATCAGCACCTCATGCGTTAAGCTATAATCGAGACCGAGACGAGACGTCCGCTCCAATTCTTCTTTATTAAAACAAATGCCGCTTCCGGATCCCCCCAGCGTGAAGCTGGGGCGCACAATCACGGGATAACCAATTTCATCCGCAAGCCGAACTGCTTCTTCGACTGAATAAGCAAAACCGCTGCGGGGCAATTCGAGCCCGATTTTTTCCATGGCGCGCTTGAATTCTTCGCGGTTTTCCGCTTTTTTGATCGCGGAATATTTGGCCCCTATCAGCTCCACGCCATATTTTTCAAATATCCCTTTATCGTAAGCCTGCACCGTCAGATTCAGACCGGTTTGCCCACCCATGGTCGGAAGGCAAGCGTCAGGCCGTTCTTTTTCAATGACCTTCTCCAGGAATTCAACCGTCAGCGGTTCAATATAGGTGCGGTCGGCCATACCCGGGTCGGTCATGATGGTCGCCGGATTCGAGTTGATCAGCACAATCTCATAACCTTCTTCGCGCAGCGCCTTGCAGGCCTGCGTGCCGGAATAATCAAACTCGCATCCCTGACCGATGATGATCGGCCCGGATCCGATGATCAGAATTTTTTTAATGTCAGTCCGTTTGGGCATAATAATTTAATCTACGCGTTCTGCTCGACCAGCTCATGGAAACGGTCGAAGAGATAATCGCTGTCATGCGGTCCGGGTGAATTTTCAGGATGATACTGGACCGAGAAAAGCGGATATTTCTTGTGTTTGAGCCCTTCCAGTGTCTTGTCATTTAAATTCAAATGCGTTAATTCGATATCGTCCTTTTTTAAAGAATCGACATCCACGACAAAGCCGTGATTTTGCGAAGTGATTTCGATGCGATTCGTGGCTAAATCCATGACGGGATGGTTTCCGCCGCGATGTCCGAATTTAAGCTTGGAGGTGGTGCCGCCGAGTGCCTGCCCCAGTATTTGATGTCCGAGGCAGATGCCGAATATAGGCGCTTTCCCGATAACACCCTTCACGGCTTGAATCAAATAGGGAACGGCCGACGGGTCACCCGGGCCGTTTGAGAGGAAAATGCCTTTCGGTTTTTCGGCCAGAATCTGCTCCGCAGTGGCGGAAGCGGGCAGGACCTTCACGTCAAAACCGTGCTGATTTAATTTGCGCAAAATATTCTTTTTGATCCCGCAATCAATCGCGACGATCTTGAAAATTTTCTGATTCGCGCGACCCCATTCAAATCCTTCAAGTAACCCCTCTTTGAAGGCATATGGTTGTTTACAAGTCACTTCCTTCACCAAATCAATTCCGACAATGCTCTGAGATTCTTTTGCCTTTTTTACCAGACGCTTGGGATCCCTTTCGGTTGTGGAAAGCACTCCTTTTTTGGCGCCGAAGTCGCGTAAATGCTTCACCAATTTACGCGTATCAATTCCCTGAATGCCGATTTTACCGTATTTTTTCAAATAGGCATCGAGCGTCATTTCAGAACGGTAATTGCTGACCACCGGGCTGAGCTCGCGTACCACAAAGCCTTCCACCCATGGATGCTGAGACTCCGCGTCGTCAGGATTGATGCCGTAATTTCCGATATGCGGGTAGGTCATGGTGACGATCTGCCCTTTATAGGAAGGATCCGTCAGGATTTCCTGATATCCGGAAAGCGACGTGTTGAATACGACTTCGCCGAAAATTTCGCCTTCCGCTCCGAAACCCTCGCCTTCGAATACCAGCCCGTCCTCTAATGCAAGATAAGCTTTCATATCAGTATTTCCATAATTTGCCGGCGCACAGCGTAGCTACAACTTTGCCTTTGAGTTTCTGATTGATAAAACATGAATTTTTGGATTTCGATGAAAAATCCTGAACTTGGACGGTCCAGGTTTTGGAGATATCCACGAGCGCCACATTCGCCTCCGTCCCCTTCTGAATCTGACCGAATCCTGAACTCAGTTTAAGGATTTGAGCCGGCCTGAACGCCATGACCTTGGCAATTTCATTCAAAGTCCATTTTTCCTTATGATATAACTCCGTGACCGCCACCGCCAGAGCCGTTTCAAGCCCCGTCACGCCGAAAGGCGCATGGTCAAATTCGAGCATTTTATCTTCTTCGGTATGCGGGGCATGATCCGTCGCGATGCAGTCAATCACGCCCTCTCTCAGGGCCTTGCGCAGCGCCTGAACGTCCTCCGCCGTGCGAAGCGGCGGATTCATTTTAAAATATGTGTCGTAGCCTTCGACCGACTCTTCGGTGAGGGTTAAATGATGAGGCGTCACTTCGGCCGTGACCGGAATGCCTTCCTGTTTCGCGCGCCGGATCAATTCCACCGACCGCGCGGTTGAGACATGGCATAAATGGAGCGGTGCCTGTGTCAGACGCGCAAGTTCGATGTCTCTGGCAACCGCCGCTTCTTCGCTTGCGCTGGGCTGGCCATGCAATCCCAAACGGGTCGAAACCAATCCTTCGTTCATCACGCCGCCCGCCGAAAGCCGCTTATCTTCGCAATGACTCATGACAATCAAATCAAGCATCGAAGCGTATTCCATGGCGCGGCGCATGAGAAGCGAATCCTGCACCCAATCGCCGTCATCCGTGACAGCCCGGATTCCCGCCTGCTTAAGATCCGCCATCTCAGAGAGTTCCTTGCCTTCCCGCCCCTTGCTGATGGTGCCGGCGGGGAAAATATGATACGGAACCTCTTTAGCCTTGCGGATGATGTTATCGATGACGCTCTGATGGTCGCAGGGCGGAAGCGTGTTCGGCATCGATACCGAGGCCACATAACCGCCGCGCAGCGCAGCCTGCGCACCGGTCACAATCGTTTCCTTGGATTCGTAGCCGGGTTCGCGAAAGTGGGTATGCAAATCGATCAAGCCCGGAAAAAGATACAAGCCTTTTCCTTCAAGCACTTCGGTATCCGGAGCTTTGATATCCGGCCCGATTTCGGAAATACGGTTTTTACGAACCAAGACATCCTGAACGGCATATTTATCCGCATCCTTGCCTCCAGCCTGCGGATTCACGACATGCGCTTGACGGATTAAAAGATCCATTACGTTTGCGCCTCCTCTTGATGCGTCGATCCCGAGACCAGATACAAAACAGCCATGCGGACAGCCAGCCCATACGTGACTTGATCCAAAATCACCGAATAAGGTCCGTCCACCACATCGCTGGTGATTTCAATCCCGCGATTGACGGGACCGGGATGCATGATCATGACCTCCGGTTTGGCGTTCTGTAAAATTTTGGAGTCGATCTGATAAGCCGTGGCATACTCACGGATGCTCGGAAAAAAAGATTGGCTCTGTCTTTCAAGCTGAATGCGCAGCAAATTGATCACATCGGCATCCTTCACCGCGTCTTTTAAGTTCGTGGTGACTTGCACGCCCAATTTTTCAACCTGATTCGGCAACAGCGTCTTGGGGGCACAGACGGTCACGCGCGCGCCGAGCTTGGTCAGTCCCCAAATATTTGAGCGCGCGACGCGGCTGTGCAGAATATCGCCGATGAAACTGACGCGCAGGCCTTCGATTTTTTTCTTCTTTTCAAGAATCGTGAACATATCCAGCAGCGCCTGCGTCGGATGTTCGTTGATGCCGTCCCCGGCATTGATCACGCTGGCCTTCAAATGCTGCGCCAAACGGTGGGGCGCGCCCGAGGATGCATGCCGCATCACCACCGTGTCCACTTTGAGGGCCTCGATATTGTGCGCTGTGTCTTTGAGGCTTTCACCCTTGACCACGCTGGAGGTTGAAGCGGCGATATGAATCGTATCCGCACTCAAACGCTTTTCCGCCAGTTCAAATGAGATGCGCGTACGCGTGCTGGGCTCAAAAAAGAGATTTGCGACCGTTTTACCGCGCAAAGCCGGAACTTTTTTGACAGGGCGCAGAGAAATCTCGCGGAAGGACTTGGCTGTTTCAAGAATAAGCTCAATCTCTTCCTTCGAGAGATCCCGCAAGCCCAATAAGTCTTTACGCTGCCATTTTATACTCAAGCGTTCCTCCGCTTCACAACCGCCTCATCTTTCGCGTCTCCTTCGCACAACCGCAAAATCACTTCTTCCGCTTTGGAAGTCGGAATATTTTTTCCGACGTAATCGGCTTTGACCGGCAATTCGCGATGACCGCGGTCAATCAGAACGGCCAGCTGAATCGCCTTGGGACGTCCGAAATCAATCACGGCATCGAGAGCGGCCCGGATGGTGCGCCCCGTGTAAAGAACATCATCCACAAGCACCACGATTTTTCCGGACGGGTTAAACGGCAAGTCCGTTTGGCCGACGGCCGGATGCGGCCCGATTTCCCCGAGATCATCCCGGTATAATGTGATGTCCAGGGTTCCCAGGGGAACATTTCCCTTCTCGATTGCTTCAATTTGCTTTTTCAATCTTTCGGCCAGGTAGACACCGCGCGTGCGGATCCCGATCAAAACCAGGTCCTGCGTTCCATGATTGCGTTCGAGGATCTCATGAGCAATGCGTACGAGCGCCCGTTGAATATCCTGTTCATCCAAGACTCGTTTCTCGTTCGTTTCCATGGCTTTATGCAAAAAAAAAGCTCCACCGTGAGGTGGAGCTTGGATTCAGATTATGAGTGCAGCTTTTCATCGTCTCTCCTTTTTCGATGTCTCAGCATCGATTTAAAAGGGATGAACCTTTTAGAGTTGCGGTAATCTACGCGACCCTGCGTAAATTGTCAAGTGCTTCATGATCTAAAACAATATTCCGTTCCTTGCAAAACCTTCTGTAAGCCGAGTTCTGTCCGCGGGATATAAGAGAAAATAAATTTTCCCCTTACCTCCCATGGGATGATCATCTCTCTGGTCCGCCGGTTACCCGGTGGCTCTTGCGGCCTACCTGACGAAATATTCCGAACCGGAATAAGAAAGCGGGCGACTTTCCCCCTTTGTGGGATTTCGTACCATTTGGCCTTTCTTCACGTAGAGATTGCCTCGTTTCACCCCCGTCCTTTCCTGAGAAAGGCGGGACTCGTCTCTGTGGCTCTCAGACCGTTTAACCGGTCCGCCCCTCCGACATGCGGAAGAGTATCCGTCCGCCATTTTATATGGCGGAGGTGGGCGTTACCCACTACGCTGCCCTGTGAAGCTCGGACTTTCCTCCCCCGCTCAACCTGCAGCGGAAGCGATCATCCGAAGGTTTGCTGGCAAAGAACGGAATATCAATATAAGGATACTAAATAAAGGGCGGGCTTGCAACTGGCGTTTAGGATTCGTTTAGGGAAAGGGAAAAAGACGTAACTTATTTCTTTTCAAGCTCTTGCAGCTGCGTCTGAGCAAATTTGGCCCAGACAAGATCGGGATGCGCGTTAATCACTTGCCGGTAAATCGCCTTGGCCTCGTCGTTATTGCCTAAGGCCGCATGGCTTTTACCGATGTAATACTGCGAAATCACAGCCAAATTTCCTTCGGGATTCTCATCCAAGTAAGCCTGGTATTTAACAATAGCGTCCTTGTACTCGCCTTTATTGAAATGCTTTTCGGCTTCGGAATAATTGCCGAAGTAAAAACGCTCCGGTCCTTTGTTGCGGGCACACGATACGATGACGGCGCTGCAGATTAAGAGAAGAATAATATTTCTGAATTTCACGTTGGAATCGCTCCTTAACTTAAGGAGTAGTTTACGGTCGGGATGCGGGATGTCAAGAAAAAACCCCGGTCTCAACCAAGGGAGGTATGAAAGACC
>JBFHCO010000027.1:0-16722 GCA_041585205.1 Candidatus Omnitrophota bacterium
CAAATCGTTTTAACGGGCCAACCTGAACTCAAAGACGTTTTAATGCGTCCGAATCTGACGCAATTAAGACAACGCGTGGGTGTTTCGGTTCATTTGAAAGGTTTGGATCTTCAGGATACGCGCGATTACATCGGCAGCCGGCTTCATTTTGTCCAGGAAGGCGGAGACGGGGGGCCGATGTTCCACGATGATGTGATCGCCGGCGTTCATAAGCTCTCACGCGGCATACCCCGTTTAATCAATGCCGTCTCGGACCGCATTCTTATGGCGGCCTATGCGCGGCATACGAAGGACATCACCATGGAAGTGGCTCAGTCAGCGTTCGATGAAATGGCCTTTGTCTGTGCGTAATCAAAATTGAGGATCACGGCATGAGTTTGATCATGGATGTTTTAAACCGGAATAAGTTACAGGAGGACGGAACCGTTCAAACTGAGAAAAAAAAGCAGCAAGCTGCCGTACAAGCTCCGCCCCGGGAAGCGGTCCGCGACGCATCGCATTCCATTCCGGGCATCGCCGATTTTGAGCGGCAAATCATCGAGCGGAGAATTCGCGACGGATCCTTTCTGATGCCGGCACCCATCCGAGAAAAGGGGATTCCATGGCTGACCGGATTGATTCTGCTTCTGATCGCAGGCATGGTTGTGACCGGTGGTTTTTATTTTTGGAACACGGCGTTTTGGAAAATGAATATCAATGTGACGCCCTTAACAGCGCCTTCTGAGCAGATCGCGTCACTATCGACGCAAGTGAATCCTTGGGAAATCTCCGCCCAAGTCATGAAAAAGAATGAAGCCGTTTTTTTACCCAAAGAATTTGTCTTGGAGGGAGTTGTCCTGGATAAAAAGCCCGTTGGCATTATCAACGGCCGCATTGTGAAAGTCGGAGACCGGATCGAAGGCAGGGAAGTCACCGTGATCAATGAGCGGGGCGTTTATCTTCAAGAGGACGATGGAAAAGTTACGTTTCTTAAAAATTAACAACGCATGAAACAGGATTCAGGAGAAGTTATTTTATGAAAAAATTTGCGATGATGCTTTTACTGGTGTGGATCTTGGCACCCGCCGCATTCGCGGCCAACGCCGTCGAGCAACAAATGTTCGTATCGGATCCCGTTTCCAGCCGCGATCAAAAACCGGTTCAAGACCGTCAAATGAATTTAACATCAGATCTGATTTCGGTCAGTTTCACCAATGCGGATATTCAAAACGTGCTGAAAGTTCTTGCGTTAAAAGGAGGCGTTAACGTGGTGGCCGGACCGGATGTGGCCGGTGTTGTCACGATTCAGTTGAATGACGTGACTTGGAAGAACGCCTTTGAAACCATCGTCCGCAATTACGGCTTTTCTTACGAGCAGGACGGCAATATTTACCAGGTCATATCCCAACAAACTCTGCAGGCGCGCGCCGCCGAAGATCAGCGCACGCAGATATTTACCCTGGAATACGCGACCTTGGGACAGGTCAAAGATGCCATGAAAAAACTGATTTCTCTCACCGGTGCGATTGAATCCATTCCGGGAACGAATCAGATTTTGGTGACGGATACATCGACACGTCTCAAGGCGGCCGAGCAAATGCTGCGCCAAATCGACAACAAGCCGCCGCAGGTGCATATTGATGCGCGCATCGTGCGCACTGTGCTGGGCGAAGGCGAAGAACTTGGGATTGACTGGAACCCGGCGATTAATGCGCGCGGGGCCGCAGCACCTTTAACTTGGCCGTTCCCGGAAGATACGACAGCGGGCAATAATTTCTTGGGGACGTATCTTCAAAAAAATAATTTCATTCCCACAGGGCAGACCGCGCAGCTCGATACGACGACCACGACAGGTACGGGCGCGACCAGCACCGCCAACCAAATTGATTTTCCGGTGCCGCACGGTTTTCCTTTTGCGAATACTGATGATTTTCAATTCGGCACGCTCGATTTCACACAATTTACAGCCATGTTTAAGATGATCAAGAAACGCAAAAATACAAAAATTATTTCCAATCCGCGTATCGTGGTGGTCAATCATCAGGCCGCGCGCATTCAGGTGGGCGGCGAAGTCGGTATTCCGTTGTTTGAACGCAACGAAACAACCGGATCGTTTGAGGTTGCCGGATTTGAAGAGCGCAATTTCGGTATCGTCTTGAACGTGACGCCGCATGTGACGAAAAAAGAAGAAATCATGCTGGATGTCGTACCGGAAGTCACTCAATTTTTGGGGTTTGAACCGATCGGGGGCACCAATTTGGCGTCTCCGCGCTTTGATACAATCGTGGCGCAGACCAACGTTTTAGTTCATAGCGGAGACACCTTGGTGATCGGCGGGCTGATCAGTGACGTCGAAGACGATGAGCGCAACAAAGTGCCGTATTTAAACCGCATCCCCTTGGTCGGCTGGGTTTTCAAATCCGTGCGCAAGAGCCCGCAGCAGAACCGGCGCGAGGAAACCATTTTCTTCCTCACGGTTTCATTGGCGGATGATGTGTATAACAAAGAAAGCCTGGAACTGTGGAAGAAAAGCCAGGATGAATACAAGGCCTTTCAGCAGTTCTCTGAGGAAGAGTTCTTTAATAAGAAGAAGAAAAAATGAAAATCATTCGCTTCCTGATATGGGCCGCGATCGCGCTCGTAGCCGGATCCGCTTTAGGATATGCCGATTCGGTTGAAGAACAGCTGGCGATGTTGCAGCAGGAATTAAAAACCATCAAAGAAACGCAGCAGCAAATTCTTGCGGGGCAGGAAAAATTATCTCAAGAACATGCGGAAATTAAAATCTGGATTAATAAAAGAAGGTAAGGAGAAGCCTACATGACGACGTTTAAACGCGCGAAATTATTGACCTTTTTGATGTTTGTCCTGCTCATAAGCGGCTGCGCGCTGCTCCGGGTCCGGCACGCGGAAGTTTATCCGATGTCGTTTGACCAAACCTATCTGATTGCCATGGACGCTTTGGATGATTTGGATTCGTGGCGGCTTTCTGAAACGGATCAAACCATGGGCACGATCACGGTTGAACGCATGCATTACATAGGTTCCGAAGATCAAATTACCTTCGTCGTCAAACGCCTTGAGCCCTTTAAAACAAAAGTCGAACTGCATGGCAGAAGGGCCTGGCCGTGGACCAACAAATATTTTGAAGCCATCAACCGGCGCATGGAGCAGCGCGCCGTGACATATCCCTCTTAGTTGATTTGAATGGAAGACCGGGCGCATAAAGGGTTTTCCTTCATCAAGCGTATCCGCAGTTTTAAGAATGCCTTCAGCGGTCTGGCCGATATGATCCGGACCGAACCCAATGCCTGGATTCACAGCATCGCGACATTTGTGGTGCTGGGGCTGTGTTGGTGGACACGAATGGATGCCCTGCATTTCACCTTGATTGTACTCGCCATTGTCAGCGTGTGGGTGGCCGAAGCTTTCAATACTGTGATTGAAATCGTGCTCGATTTCGTATCACCCGAATATTCCGATGTGGCTCGGCGCGCCAAAGACATCGCAGCGGCAGCCGTTTTAATCACCTGTATCGGCGCTATCGTGCTCGGCGTCATCCTCTTGGGGCCTGCACTCATCGCAAGACTTTCCTCTTAAAGACTGTCCAAATTTCAATCACTTCTAACTTCTTTAAGCAGAACAAGATAGATACATTTTACCCCCTAGAGGTTGAATTTCAGCGCTTCATCGGGTAGACTTTTTCAATCTTTTTACAATCCAGCTCCCATGGCCAAGCAAAATCCGTGTCTCTCAACATTGGAAAGGACTATTTTTCGCAAGGCCATCGCTGTGCCTTTAATCGCTGTTTTCACACTCACCAATCTCTCCATTGATTTAACTTCGCGAACTCAAAACGTTTATGCCGAGACTCTTCAGGGCAGCAATCTTCCTCGCCATGGGAGTTATCAAGCCTCGCCCGGATCCATTCTGGATGAGCTTGCGCTGCCTGAAGAGCTCGGCACTATTCAGGAGACTTACCGCCCCGAGCATCCCCGGCAGCTTGTTTTGTACGTTCAGGATGCTCACGCGCAAGCTGATTCCATTCGCGGCATCCGCCAAATCATCCAGTATGTTCAAAAAGAATTCGGCCTGCCGCTTGTGTTGCTCGAAGGCGGCGAAGGGCGCCTCGACAGCCTCTTTTTTAAGTCTTTTCCAGCTAAAGAGATGCTGGAGTCGACGCTGAAAGATTACGTGCAGCGCGGGGAATTATCAGGCGGTGAGATCGCAGCGATGACGGATGAAACCGCAGCCACCGCCTATTTCGGCGTTGAGGAACAAGGACTCTATGATGAAAACCGTCGCGTCTACATCGAAGCTTTGAAAAAGGAAAATCCGCTGCTGGGGCGTCTTGAAAAAAAGGAGACCGGAATCAACCAAGGTCTTTCAAATGTCTCCGGACCCGTACGTAAGTTCATTCAAAGTCATCGGGAATTTCAGAAGGCGAATCTGACACTGCCGCATTATCTTGAAAATCTTCAATCTGTCACACCCGAAAAAGAATGGCGCGACCGCTATCCTGAGCTTGAAAAACTGATTCGTATCAGCCGGATATCCCGCAAACGTCAAACCGAACGAATGCAGGCCGAACTTAGGGCGCTTATCACGCGTTTTCAAAAGGACATTTTGCCACGCCTGTCCAAAACGCAGAGAATGGAAATGGGTTCCTGGTTGCAGCTGCATCAAATCGGTCAAGTCGAAGCGGGATTGCTTTTGCGCCGTCTCAAAGATGCCGCCGGCACGGCGGGAATTGAATTTGCGATTCCTGAAAGCCTTAAGCCGGCCTGGGATTCGAGCATGACCCTTGAATCCATTCAGGGAACGAAGCTTTTTGAGGAGCTGAACCTGCTCGAAAACCGTTTGCGGGAGACGCTGCCTCGGGATTCGCGCGAAAAGGAATCGGTGGAAAGCTATTTTTCATTGGAACTGCTGAAGCGCCTTATCAAACTTGAAATTACGCATGCGGAATGGAGGACCCTTCAAAAAGAATTACCGGGTCTGCCGGAACGGCACGGACTGATGCAAGATGACCTGCGATCGCATTTAGAATTTTATGAATTGGCGGCGCGTCGCGATGAAACGATTTACCGAAATGCGCTGCGGCGCATGCAAGACAAAGAAGCCAATGTAGCGCTTCTTGTCACAGGCGGTTTTCACGCCGCGGGCATAACCGAAAAATTCAAACAAGACCAAACAGCCTTTGCCCTAATCACTCCGCGTCTTAAATCCCTGGAAGGCCGTGATAACTATTTCCGCGTCATGCATGACGAGGCATCCTTCATGCGCCATTTCAAGGGCAGTTATTGGGAGGCGCTTGTCCGCGATTTTTCAGAAAAAGTTCTCTCGCAACTGCCGCCGCACGCAAAGCCGGCGGTTTTAAAAACGTGGCGCGATCTCATCATTCAACAAGCCCTGTTGGAAGGCCGCATAGATCAAGCGGGTGAGTACACGCGCTACGTAGACGAAATCCTTTATGCGATGAACGGAAAAAATCACGATCCGTTGCATTCACGCGCGCAAGCGGCCGTCGATCAATTCCTGACCGGATTAAAAGACTTATGGTCAAAAGGCTCTATCACGCCCCAAGCGCTGGAGCATCTTTTGAAGCAAGCGCATCCCGTATCCGTTTCTCACCTGGGAACGCCGATCGTTTTAATTAAAGACGCTCCGATCCGTTCCGAACAGCACCCCAGCGCCGATGCGCTGGGACAGCAAGAAGCGTTCGGAACTCGACGTTCCGAACTGCGCAGTTCCACGCCGGACGACAGCGAGTGGGAAGATCAAATCGAAGGCAGATTTTTTGAAGATTTAGCTTTGGAAAAACCCGGCGTACCGGTCGGCAAAGGGGACGATGTGGAGCTGAGCTTGGTTCAGGAAGTGCCCATGTCCGATGCCGAGATGGTGGTCGATGATCAACATGATGAATTTTTAAGAAAATGGTCTTTGTATGAGCAGGCTTTAAAGGAAGAGCCGGGATCCGTTACCGAGGATATGCGCCGTCTCTTGGTACGCGAAATAAAGGATCTTCTTTTGCAAATTGCGCAAATCAACGCGGCCCGACGCCAAAACAACCGGGAAATCTTATTTAGGGAAGAAGAAGTCGTCAAACTGAATGAAATCAACCGATTGCTCCGTCCTTCGCAACCCGCACGCGAAACGTCTGATGCGCCGAAACCTGATCGGTCTGAAATGAGATCCGCTGAGGCCCGTCAAAAATTGATCGATATAGCACAACCGTTCGTCGATTTTCTTCAGGAGGCGGATGATTTTTCTCAAAAAAATCCGGACGCCTATTTCATTCCCGGCAGTCCCGACCTGAGGGTCATCCTCGAGTTTGCGAAGCAGTACAAACAGCGCAAAGACACCGCCCCCATTTTCCTATCCGGCGGCCGCGGTCGCGGAACCGCGCCGCTTGCGATGAGAATTCTTGATTATTATCAGGATCTTGACATGTTGAATGATGAAAATGTCGAATTTTTAAATTCGGTTATTCAAAACCGTGAGCACCAAGGAAAACATAAGTATGAAACTCATTTGATGAAATTCGTCCTCTTGCAGGAAGGTATTTCGGAAGACTTGATTTATATGGAGGAAACACCTTCAACAAATACGCTTGCGAATTATCAAATGAGCCGGCCGATTTTGGAAACGCATTTTGCCAGCGCTAACATCATCGCTCCAACCGTGGCCATTGTCGCAGCCCCCTCCCTTTTGGCACGCGTCAAACCCACGGCTGAAAACGTATGGCCTTCCGATTGGACAATCATACGGTACCCATCCTATAAATTGAAGCTCAGCGAATTAAAAAAAGATGAAGAACTGATCGAACAGGTGGGGTATGTGGTGGGTTATCCTCAGAAATACGCCAAAATATTTACAAAACTTACAACCGGCAATGAACTCAAAGGTTATCGCGATCAAAGGGGAGAAGTCTTTGCGGATGAAGATCAGCAGAGAATCGATGCTATCAAGCAAGTATTTGAAGATTATTTGGATACTTTTAATTCGGCGCCTTTTAAAGGATTGGAATTCGATGAAATCATGAATCGGTTGGTTCCGGCACGATCGGAAGTTCGCGCTAAGAAATTCAATGCAGAGAAGGTTCATGACGAAATCACCCTGCTTGCCTATGCGCCCGATGCCGGCAACCATCTTGAAAAAGTTTACGAATTGACCAAGAGTTTGCTTGAAAACCGTGCTTATAACAAATTCGACAGTGTGCGTGATGCCGTCATGAAGTTGCTGGTTGAAGCGCGGGACTACGACAAGCTTGAAGAGCTCATTCCTTTGATTTATCAGCCGCAGCCTGCCCGGGAGGTCACGGCGCGGCGCATGCAAGCGGTACGCGAAGCGGCCGTAAGGCTCAGGGACGAAGCGCTGGAAGGCATTGAAAAGGATGAATATTTGACGACCACCGCACAGGAACATTCCAAGTATTTTATTCAAACACAATTTCAAAGCATTCTGAAGCGTCTTGACGAGTGGAGTCAGGAGGAGGGCGTCGATGGGTGGGAACTCTCCCTGACGGATGAGGACCGGCAGTTCGCATCTTCTTTGATCCCTGTTATTCAGCTCGGGTTCAGTGACAAGGTGATTCCCAGCGATGTGGTGAGGGATTTAAAGGACAGGTACCAGCAGGAAATTAGGAAACGGGACCGTCCGGACCGGAATCCGATTTACCGGGAGCGGGTCCGCAGCGTGAACCAATGGCTGATCCAGCTTCCATTTTCCGAGGATCCGGCGGTTCAACGAAAAACGATGCGGATTTTATCCCAGTCTGCCACCATGATGATCGAAGACAGCGGCCCCTTGATTATTTATTTGATTACCCAGTATCTTCGTTATGGATACGCTTCGCGCGAAGAAAATATGAGCTCCATGTTCGATTTAATGGATATGGTGAACGCGGCTGAGCAGCCTGGTATCATCAATCTTTTACGCTTGCTTGCAGCGCTGATTTTTCCTTCCAATTCCGGTCAACAATTGCTCGGTGTCCATCAGCCGGAAAGGGCCAAAACCCGCATCGGAGATTACGGAATCGGGATTTTCGGCGTCATCCGCGACCAAATTCACAATTACATGGGTATTCATGTGCTCGGACTGCTTGAGCGGCAGCTGGAGTATTACCGCCGCTACGGAAAGAAAGGCGCTGAGCGGGTTTTGTATTCGGGCACTTACGAGGTCGATGTCTACAAGAACCGTCCTGCGATTCCGCTTAAAGAACGCAGCCGGTTTCCGGGAAAGGTCATTCAGGAACTCGAGGAATATTATGACCAAGCCGGTTCGATGATCATGAAAGGCCTTGAAGAACGGTTGGAGAAGCGGGCGCGCCTTGAGGGAAAAACTTTCTATGCATTGATCCGCAGTCTTTCAGACGAAGAACTGCAATCCGCGCTGGATGAAATCGGTGCCGAATTGGGAAAACAATACGATCTGTTGCATGCTTCAGTGACACCGCTTGCGTATCTTTGGGTTTACCGGGAATTTTCGGGACGTTTCGCTGAAGGTAACTTATTCCATATGTTGAAACAGTTCAGGGGGGTCAATCCCGTGTACTTGCTCGATAACGAGGCTGAGAACCTTGAGTCAGAGCTCCGGGAGCAGCGTTTATTGGATGCCTTGAGGCAAATCATCCTGATCAAACAGAAATTAAGGCAGCAGATTTTTCAAAAGGAACCGAATTACAGCCGTGACGCTGTCCGCGATCAGATGATGACGGATACAGGCCGGGACGATACGGGTAACGGCATCGGTGGCGCACGCATCAAAGACCGCAAACTGAAGGCGTATCAAGCCGATTTTTATTTAAGTCAGATTGAGCAAAGCCTTATCGATCAAGTTGCCTCCGAGCGCTTTTCGAAAATTACGCCTGAAAATTACGATGAAGCACTGGAATTCCTGGAAATATTATCCACCTTGGGTTATTTAAACGGCGATTATACGCTGGACCAAACGGACCATGTGGAGACGTTAAGCATCGTGGAGGATCCGGGAGTGATCGCGGATCTTTTCTATCTCATGCGCAGAGAAGCGTCGCAGTACGACGCGTTTTATGAACGGATGGTGCGGCCCGTGGTCGAATCCGTGACCGCGCACGCCCCTGCGGAAGATGTGCGCCGTTATCTCAAAGGAAACTTTTCGGATGGGATCACGGATGAGGAAATGCGTTTTCAGGCGCTGACGGAAACCCTGGGACAAATCCGCCGGATGAACCGCGGTAACCGGCAAATGAAAGCCCTGCTCGAAAAACTGCAGAAATTCGGCAAGCAAAGAAAGCGGATTTCAAAAAAGGCATCGGAACCGGAGGCCGTGAAAGCGCCGGAACTGGCGGGAATTCTTTCGTATCTTAAGAGCAAAATTTTCGGCGGGATTGAACAGCCGCAGCAGCCGTCCGTTCCCGAAGAAAAGAAACCCGAGCCAAGAAGGGATTTGCATGACCGCTATGTCGTCTTGGGTCCGAATTCGTCTGCGGAAGAACTGGACCGGGCACTGGCCTTGGGGAGATACCGTTTGGGTGCGAAGGGGATCGGTTTGGTGCGGGCTCTGAAGCTGGGAATTCCGGTTCCGCCTTTCGCGATTTTTTCGAATGAATATTCGACCGTTGAAATTGAAAAAGTTTTGCCGGAAGTTCTGGAAAAATTGGATGAAGCGATCAAAGGGCAAAAGAATATGGGGCTCGGATCTCATTTTGCCGCCGGGGAACGCCCTTATTTCCTTTCCGTGCGCGCGAGTCAGTACTTAACCTTACCCGGCCAAACGGATACCCTCACGAATATCGGTATGAATATCAATAATGTGCCGCTGCTTGCGCATCGCTTGACGCTTTACGGCATTTCCGAGGAAGATGCCCGGTGGACGGCCTGGGACAGTTACCGCCGCATGGTTGAGGATTACGCCGTTTCCGTCTTGAATATCGAAAAAGATGGTTTTGACGAAATGATCGAATCTTTCAAAACCCAATTGGGCAAGCCGCAAAAGGAACAGATGACCGCCGCTGAAATGGAAGCGGTAGCGCGGCTTTATTATCAGCATGTCGCCAAGCGGTTTGAAAGGAGCATCGAGATTATTTCGGAAGAACCCATGGATCAGCTTGTCAACGCGATTGACGCCGTAGTCGCTTCTTATGACCGGGCGCAGGATTATCTGACGTTGCGCAACATCAAAGGGGATTGGCCCGGGACATCGCTGATCATCCAGGCAATGACCTACGGTAATATCCGCAACGGTTCGGGCACCGGCGTCGTTTACACGCGCGATCCGGTGACTTGGCATTACGGCATGAACGGCAGCTTCAAATGGTCGGCGCAGGGCAGGGATTTGGCCGATCACGCCTCCTTTCCGATCGCTTATGAAAGTTTGGACGATGCGCCCTGGCGGGATAATATTCAGCAATGGGGACTGAAGCTTGAGCAGCTCACCGGAGCGAATGTCGAAAGCGAAATCACCATTCAAGCCTCATCGGATCAAACCCGGCCCTGGCTGCTTCAAGCGCGGGATGCCCACATTCCCGATGATTTTCCTTCCTTTAAGGAAGATTTGTCTAAGCAGATAAAAAAACTCTTAATAGGAAAAGGCGAAGCCTTGGGTGCGGCGGGAGGCGCTTATCGCGGTTTTGTTATTTATCCCGAACAGGAAGTCCCCGAAGCCCGATTTTTAAAGAAAATCGGCGCGGACGGCGTCGTCTTGGTTGCGGACCGTTTGGACCCGCAAGACGTTCCGGGGTTGATAGATAAGGGTGTGAAAGCAGTGCTCACCCGGCGCGGCGGAAACACCTCGCATACTTCCGACATTGCGCGCGATCTCGGCATGGTGGCTGTGGTAGGCGCATCCGACATGCAATGGGATTCGAGCGGATATTGGTTGATTAAGGGAATATCCATTCCCCGCGGTACCTTATTAAGTTTGGATGGCCGTACCGGGGAAGTCGCTTTGGGATTTCACGAAATCAAAATGCTTGCTTCAGCTTCGCATGCGAACAGCTTAGTTACCTCATCTGCGGATGCGAATGCCGCGCGCTCCGAGTTGCGCTCGTCCCTATTAGGGCCGAGCACTGTCCGGGACGCGTCGCCAACCGCGCCGCGCTCCGAGTTGCGCTCGTCCCGATTGGGGCCTCTGACCGAAGCGATGCCGGCCTGGGAATTGATGAAAGTATTGGATTTAGAAAGCGCGGAAAAAGTCGGTCCGCGTAAGAGGGGGCCGCCCAATTTTGAAAGTTATGAAATTCAACGAATTCTTATTCCGGAACGCCTCAATCCGGACCTTCCCCCTCAAAATGGTCTTGAAATATTGCACAACGAATTGGCCCCGGCGCGTGAATTTGAACTCCTTTACAATCCCGAAGGAAATTTAATCACCATCTTCCCGGCTCCGACATCCTCCTTTCTCAGTCAGTTGAACGAATCGGCTTATCCCGCCCGCTTACTTTATTTTGACTTGACGGCTTACTATTTTGACTGGCCGCAAGTCGGAGAGCTTGACCATCGTAAGACGGAAGAAATCTGGAATCAATATGCGGCGAAGATCGAACAGGACCAAGACGCCATTTATGCCTACAAGCGCAACGCCGGATATCTTGAAAGGTCCCCGGGAAATTTATCGATCGACAAAGTATTCCGCTATTTCAATCAGGATCAAGATCCTTTTGTGTATGCGGAAATCGATCAGGAGACGGGCCGTGTTTATGTTCAGCAATTCGACCCCGGAGATTACGATGCCTATGAATTTAATGTCTTGAAACCGAACACCCACCAAATCATTTTTTCGGTTTTTCCGACCGTTTATTCGCCCGCCAGTCCGATGCATTGGGACTCGGACCAGAAATATTACGAAGCGATCTTAAAGGATTTGAATTTGGAACCGCGACAGCAGGTGCTGACGGCCTTTGCGGGTAGTGGTTTCGATACCTGGCTCGCATATTTAGCCATGTCCCGCTCTGCGACGCAGGGAGTCAAAACGGGTCGCCTTCACGCCTTTGACATCAATCCGCTGGCCATTGCCAATGCGCGCGCCCTGGCCAAGCGCGCGGGCTTTGAGGTGGATGCCCGGATCCATGACAATCTCATCCGTTCAAACGGCGTGCCGCTTTTTGAAGCGATAATGTTCGACCGCATTCTTGCGAACATGCCCATGACACACCCCGTCGATGAAAGGTACCGGAAACAGTTTGCGCGACTGCCGCTTGTGAAATATTGGGACGGGGACGGCGGCAAAGTCATTCAGCAGTTTGCGCGCGGGATTCCTCATGCTTTGCGTCAAGGCGGTTCGGCGCTCGTTTGGAATAATTTTGATTACAAGGATTACGGCAACGGCCAGGTGGTGAATCCGATTCGGCGCATGCTGCAATCGGCAGGGACATTCAACCCCGATACCAATGAAGCGGCCACGCCTGAAGCTTTAACCGTTGAGGTTATACATGAGAATTCGTCCCCGAAAGGGGGGTATGCCGTTTACACAATCCGCCATCCCGAAGCGACCCCTGTCAAACTGCGTTCCGAAATCAGAAATTGGACAGATATTCTAAAAGACATTGAAGTTTTCAGGGAAAATCCGGAAACGACACTGAACGGGCAAATGGCCAGGACCTACTTGGCGGAAGCAGTCAAAAACAACCCGCATAAAGAAGCAATTTTCCTTGCCGGCCGCGCGTTGCTTGAGTCTGAAAAAGATCCACAATCCGAATCAGCGCAGATCCTTTCCCGGGAAGTGCACAGCGCTTACATTTATCTAAAAGCTTTCATGATACGCAATGCGAGCAGATATGCGGATCGTTTCCGAGAAATACGGTACATGGAGAATCAAAGCAAAGAAGAAAAGCGGAAGGCATCGGATGAATTTATCAAGTTGGTTGAATCCGAAGCGAATATTATTTTGCGCCATTACGATACCCCCCAAACTTTTTTTAATGAAGTCTCCGACGAGCTGCTGGAGTCCGGTTTTCCCGTGGTGCTCAGGACCCTGCCGGATGGTACCAAATCCGCTGTGCAATTGTTCTACGACAGCGTGAGCCGGGAGTTGATGGTGATTGATCCCGTGCATGGCAGTGACATTGTTTCAAACGGTGTGCCGAAAGAGAAATTGGGGGAATTGGAAGCGTTTGCCGGAAGCCGGTTTGATCTCATTGCGGTTGATGATATCCGGCCGGATGAAATCGAAGCGGCGCTGTTGCGCAGAACCGAATTTGCCGCTCGCTCGGAACTTCGAACAAAAGTGGATGAGGATGCGATCGTGGCCGAAATTCGAAAATGGCACCAAACCACTGACGGAGAAGAAAAATACAATAAGATTTTCGAACTGACCAAAACGTTGCTGATGAACCGGCATTACGAAGCCTTCGATGAAGTGAGTGAGGCGGTTTTAACGGATCTGATCCGCTTCGACAAGATGGAGCTTTTGAACGAGCTGATGGATTTGGTGTTTTTTCCGGCGCCCTCCAATCGCGTGATGGCGCGCCGCGTCCTGGCCGTCAAGCAGACAGCCGAAGAAAAGCGACAAGCCTTATTGGAAAAAGATTATTTGGATGAGTACGAGATCCGCCGGATCAATTGGCACTTGGGCGAAGTGAAAAGTTTTCTAGAAAATTGGGCTAGCAAACTGGATCCCGCCATCACCGCGGAGGACGTGACGGCCGATGACCGTGATTTTGCGAACGAAAATGCCTCGTCGATCGCCTGGGGGCTGACCGGCTCCGACGATGCGGTTCCGAGCGAGATCTATTACCGGTTGAAAGCGGATATTTTGACGCAAGCCCAGAAATATTTTTTAAGGGATCACCACCTGAACTATCATAAGCGAATCCGTCATTTTAATGCAAAGCTGGCCCAAATTCATTTTTCGTCCGATCCCAAAAGACAGCAGGCCGTCTTCGCGCTTTTCTCTAAAGCGGCAACCGCCTCCATTGAGGATAGTCCGGCTTTGCTGGTTTATCTGATCACGCAATTTCTTCGTTACGGGTATACCGTTCCGGAAGAGAACTCTGGACCGGCCTTCGATTTTATGGATATGGTCAACGTTGCCGCGCTGCCGGCCGTCACGCATCTGCTGCGGATGCTCGGCAATCTTATTTTTGCGAATCAGTCCGGACAGGTACTGGTCGGTCCGGATGATCCGGTGCGCGTGAAAACGAGGCAAGGGGATTATGGCTTCGGCATTTACGGCGTGCTGCGCGATGAGATGCACAATTATCTTGGCGTTCACAACCTGGGTCTGCTGGAGCGGCAGCTGGAATATTACCGCCTTCTGGGGGAACCGGACGCCGAAAAGGTGCTCTATTCGCCGCAATACGAAGTGGATGCCTTTAAGAGCCGCAAAGCGGTTCCGCTGTTCGAGCGGAGCATGTTTCCCGAAAAGATCAAAGAACAATTGTCCGGCTGGCAGGATGAGCGCGGTTCGCCTTTCATGAAGGCCCTTTATCGTCGCCTGGCGAAAAAGGACGTGAATTTTTATGAAACATTGCGGACCATGAGGGATGACGAGCTTCAGCGCGTCATCGATGATGTCAACACGGAGCTCGGAACGGATTACAACCTGCTTAAAAGCTCGCTGAATGTGGTTGCCTATTTGTGGGTGTACCGGCATCTTTCGGAGCGCTACTCCGCCGGCGGAGTTTATCAAATGCTGAGACGCTTCAACCGCGCCAGCACCTTTTTTTCTTGGGATGAAGATTCGACCCGCTTGACGGACGCGCTCGACCAGAAGGATACCCGGAAGGCCCTGCAGGCGGTGATTCAGCTGAAAAAGCGCATCCTCCATTTGATTTATGAAAAGAACGAAAGATATGACCGCAACCAAATCATGCAGCAATACATCAAAGATTACGGCCGGGATGACATCGGCAATGCGGTGGGCGGGGCTGAGATCAAGGACCATAAATTCAAAGCGTATCTTGCCAATTATTATTTAAGTCAAATTGAGGGATATCTGATCGATGAAATCATGAGCGACCAATTTCAGACCGTCACGCCGGCTAATCAGGACGAGGCGGTTCAATTCGTTGCGCAGTTGGCCGAAATCGGATTTTTAAACGGCGATTACACGATTGACCAGCTGGATCACACCGAAACCCTGAAAATGGATATTGACCCTACGATCAAGCGCGATTTGCTGAACTTGATGCTGCTTGAGGTTCAGCAGACGGATGTGTATTACAACCGGATCGTCAAACCGGTCGTCGAAGACATCACTGCCAAAACCCCGGCCGCCGACATTCACCGCTTTTTCAAAGGCAAGGCCCACGCCGGCGAAATGGATCTGAATCAAAAGAAAGAAGAGCTCGTCATCGATGCCATGGACCAAATGCACCGCATGAACCGCGGCAACCGCGCCTTGAAGGTGATGATCGAAAAAATGCGCAAAATAAAAACTCCCCCCTCCGACGGGCCGCGCCACCGCGCCGCCGATTTCATTCCCTATGTCGTGTTGGGACCCAATTCGACCCCGGAAGAAATCGACCGGGCGCTGGCCATGGGCCGCTTTCGTCTCGGCGCGAAGGGAATCGGGCTTGTCCGCGCGCTCAAGCTCGGCATCCGCGTGCCGCCTTTTTTGATTTTCTCACGGGAATTGTCCGCCGAAGAAATGAAAGAGCTTCTGCCGGAGGCCATGGTTATGCTGGATGTGGCGATCAAGGGGCACAAAAATTACGGATTGGGTTCTTCCTATGCAAGCGATGAGCTGCCGTACTTTTTGTCCATTCGCCCGAGCTTTTATCTGACGCTGCCCGGCCTGGCGTTCACCGCGACCAATGTCGGCATGACGCCGGACAATATCGCCGAATTCAAAAATCGGTTGCAAAACTACGGCGTTTCGGGACCCGATGCGGCATGGACGGCTTGGGACAGCTACCGCCGTTTTCTGGAAGACTACGGCACCGGTGTTTTGAAACTGAATCAGCACGATTTCGACAAGATCCTCGACGATTACAAGCAGGAAATTGGGGTCAAGCGCAAGGAAAATCTCCAGGCGGGCCAGATGGAGGAACTTTCCAGACGGTATTTTAATTTCATTCAGAATTTCGACATGGGGTCCGGCACCGTGATGCAAATGCTGCAAAATCCGGAGGAGCAGCTGGAGCGCACGCTGGAAGCCGTAGCCACCTTCGAGAAAAATATTTTGACCTATATCAAGCAAAGAAACATCAAAGGCAACTGGCCCAATCCGGGCGTCATTATTCAGGCCATGGCTTACGGCAACATCCGCAATGAATCGGATTTTATGGGCGGAGCGGGACGGCAGGAATCCGGAACCGGCATTGTCTACACCCGCGACCCCAACGAATGGTTTTATAAAATGAGCGGGGATTTCAAATGGGCGGCGCAGGGCAAAGACCTTGCGGGTCAAAGCATGGAGCCGCTCCGGTATTCCGCGCTGCCGTATCAGAGCTGGCAGGATGAAGTGAAAAGCTGGGGCGACCGCTTCGAACAGCTGACCGGAGCCAACATTGAAATCGAATTCACACTGCAACGTACTCAGGGCATTCAGACGCCATGGCTCCTGCAGGCGCGCAGCGCGCATGTGCCGGATGCCGCGCCCGTTTTTGCGGCCAAGCCGAGCAAGAAAAAAATCATTATTCAGGAAGGTGAAGCGCAGGGTGTTTCGGGCGGCGCCTACGCCGGTTTTGTTTATTTTCGCCAGAAGGACATTCCTTCTTCCGAAGAGCTTGAAAGAATGGTGAAGACGGAACTGCGCAGAAATTTCCGCATCAGAAATAAAATTCCGATCATGAAACTATACGGCCCGATTCTGATGACA
>JBFHCO010000028.1:0-16596 GCA_041585205.1 Candidatus Omnitrophota bacterium
ATGAAAGATTTCCGTTACGATTTGAAAGCGATTTTGCGCGCGATCACAGACCGAACCAAGCTGATCTTTATCGCGAACCCGAACAACCCGACCGGGACTTACGTGACCGCGCAGGAAGTCGATGAATTCATGGCTCAAGTTCCCGGCGACGTCATTGTTTGTTTTGATGAAGCCTATATTGATTTTGTGGAAGCGCGGGATTTTCCGCACACGCTTTTTTTCGTCAAATCCGGCCGGCCGAATGTGGTGTTGCTCCGGACCTTTTCGAAATCTTACGGCTTGGCGGGACTGCGCGTCGGATACGCTGTCGGGAGCGAAGAGTTGATCAGCTATCTGCACAAAATCCGGCAGCCGTTTAATGTGAATTCCATCGCTCAAGCGGCCGCGACTGCCGCTTTGGACGACCGTTTCTTTTTATGGCGCACCAAGCATCTGGTCACAAGCGGACGCCGTTTTTTCTATAAGCGTTTTAAAAAGATGGGGATTCGTTATTTGCCGAGTCAGGCGAATTTTATATTGTTTGATGCGCAGACGGACGCCGACGGCGTTTATGAGGGTTTGCTGCGCGAAGGGATCATTGTCCGCTCCATGAAGGCCTACAATCTTCCAACTTGGCTTCGGGTCACCATTGGCCGGCGCAGTCAAAATGCCCATTTTTTCAGAAGTCTGAAGCTTTTATTGCAACGTCAACAGTCGTCTTCATCGATTGAAAAAGGAGTTTAAGTATCATGATTATCGTAATGAGAAATGATGCAACACCGGAACAAATTAACCATGTTTGCGAAAAGGTAAAAGAACTCAAGCTCACACCGCAAGTTTCGCGGGGCGTGGAGCGGACTATTATCGGCGTGATCGGCGAAGAGGGGAAAGTGCGCGTCCAGCCGCTTGAGGCCTTCCCGGGCGTTGAGTCCGTCATGCCGATCATGAAACCCTACAAACTGGCCAGCCGTGAATTTCGCAGAGAAGACACGGAATTTTCAATGGGTAACGGCGTAAAAGTCGGTGGCAAACAAATCGTCGTGATGGCGGGACCGTGTTCGGTCGAGAATCGTGAGATGTTGATGCAGACGGCCGAGGCCGTGAAAAAGGCCGGGGCAACATTTTTAAGAGGCGGTGCTTTCAAGCCGCGGACTTCCCCGTATGCTTTTCAGGGGTTGGGGGAGGAGGGCTTGCGATACATGCGCGAAGCGGCAGATAAATTCGGTTTGCTGGTTGTGACCGAAGTGATGGATCCGCGCAATGTCGAACTGGTGGCCCGTTATGCGGATATGCTGCAAATCGGCGCGCGCAACATGCAGAATTTTGATTTGCTCAGAGAATGCGGTGATTCTAAGAAGCCGGTGCTTCTGAAGCGCGGTTTAAGCGCTACAATCAGCGAATTATTGCTCTCAGCCGAATACCTTCTTTCGAAGGGTAATTTTAAAGTGATGTTGTGCGAGCGGGGGATCCGGACGTTTGAGACGTCGACTCGCAATACGATGGATATCAACGCGATTCCCGTCGTGAAAAAAGAATCGCATCTGCCTATTCTTATCGATCCCTCCCATGGAACAGGCAAGCGCGAAGCCGTCATTCCGTTGGCCCGCGCGGCTGTTGCCGCGGGAGCGGACGGGATCATGGTGGAAGTTCATCCGGATCCCGAAAATGCCTTGAGCGACGGTCCGCAATCTTTACTGTTTGATCAATTTGCGCAAATGATGAGCGAAATCCGGATCATTGCCAAAGCGATCGGACGAGAAATTGCATGACATTTCAAAGAATCGCCGTCGTTGGGCTGGGTTTGATGGGCGGTGCCCTCGCGGCCGCTTGCCGTAAACGGTTTCCGCGCGCAAAAATTCTCGGAATCAGCCGCAACCGTCAGGCGCTTCGATACGCGCTAAGGAAAAAATGGATTCATGAAAGCGCCCGACATCCCGGTCGAGAGCTGCGAAATGCCAACCTCGTTGTTCTGTGTACTCCCGTCGATACTTTTCCCGCTCTGTTGACGCGTATCGATCGCTGCGTTTCCAGGGGAACGCTCGTCACCGATGTGGGGAGCGTCAAAGAGCCGGTTTGCCGTTTTGTCAGCCGTAAAAAGTGGAAAAACATACAATTTGTGGGAGCTCACCCCATGGCCGGTTCTCATGAGCGGGGGATTCGCGCGGTTCAGCCGCATCTTTATGAAAGCGGATTCACCTTTTTGATCCGGGATAGAAAAGTTTCAGCGAAAGCCCGTACGCGAGTCCGTCAATTCTGGAAGAAAATTTCAAGCCGCGTGGTTGAGATCTCTGCCTCCGAGCATGACCGCATTGTCAGTGACATCAGCCATCTGCCGCACGCCTTGGCATCTGCGCTCGTGCTTACGGCCAAACCAAAGGCGCTCCGTCATATTTCTTCCGGTTTTCGCGATACCACCCGGATCGCTCAGGGTGACCCCTCCATATGGCTGCCGATCTTTCTTGAAAATCGCAAGGCCTTACTTGCGTCTTTCAGGCGTTTTGAACGTCAGTGGAAGGGATTTTACCGGGCTTTAACGGCCAAACAGACTCGTAAACTGGCACGGACGCTCTCCCAAGCCGCCCGCAGGCGCCGTCAAATTTAACTTTGCATTGTAAGACTTTATGCTATAATGCGTTCCCTCTCATTCGTGGAGGGAAAACCCCCAAGGTAGACGCCGCCCGGAGACATTCAGCTAAGGGGAGTTCTATACCGTTATATTGTTTTAAGGAGGCTTTGATTTCTTCATGACATCCCAATTCGCGGAGCTTTACGAAAAATCCATCCAGAACATTCAGGAGGGCAGCCTTGTGAAAGGCCACGTCGTGGCCATCCAAGGGAAAAACGTCATCATTGACATCGGTTATAAGGCTGAGGGAATTCTGGATATCGATGAATTTACAGACCCTTCCGAAGTCAGTGTGGGCGGCGAAATTGAGGTTTTATTCGAATCTTTCAATGACGAGGCGGGTATCGTTATTCTTTCCAAGCGTAAAGCGGATCGCCAGCGAACATGGGATAATCTGTTGTCCAACGCCGAAGAAGGCAGCATCGTTGACGGAAAAATATTCAAGAAAGTACGCGGCGGTTTCATGGTCGATATCGGTATGGATGCCTTTTTACCGGCCTCTTTGGTGGATGTGAAACCCACCCGGAATTTGGATCAATTTCTTGGCTTGACCGGCAAGTTCATGGTCGTCAAAATCAATCATAAAAGAAAAAATGTGGTTGTTTCACGGAAGGATTATCTGGAGCGTGAGAAAAATCAGGCACGTTCCCAGAAATTGGCCAGTCTTAAAGTGGGGGATGTGGTGAAAGGCAAAGTCAAAAATATCACCGACTTCGGCGTTTTCCTTGATCTCGGAAATTTAGACGGTCTTTTGCATATTACGGATATGAGTTGGGGGAGAATCTCTCATCCTTCTGAAATGGTGAAGCTGGGCGACGAACTGGAAGTGGTCGTCATTGCTCATGATCAGGAAAAAGAAAAAGTTTCTCTCGGGTTGAAACAAAAAAGCCGGGATCCGTGGACGACTGCCGCCGATAAGTTTTCTGTCGGAACACAGATCCGCGGCAAAGTCGTGAATATTCTTCCGTACGGGGCATTTGTGGAATTGGAACCGGGAGTCGAAGGCCTTGTGCATATCAGTGAATTGTCCTGGACGAAGCGCGTGGCGCATCCCTCCGAAATTGTTCAAATCGGCGATGAAATCGAAGTCATGATCCTGAATTTGGATGTTGAAGGAAAAAAGATTTCTTTGGGCGTGAAACAAACCCAGGAAAATCCATGGTCGCATGTGAATGACCGTTTTCACGTGGGTGACCGCGTGAAGGGCGTCGTGCGCAATTTGACTGATTATGGCGCTTTTGTTGAACTGGAACCCGGCATCGATGGATTGGTTCATATTTCAGATATTTCCTGGACCCATAAAGTCAGCCATCCCGGCGATGTGCTCAAAAAAGGAGAGCCCGCCAATGTGATGGTTCTTTCCGTGGATTCAGATGCGCAAAAAATTTCTCTCGGCATGAAGCAGCTTCAAGATGATCCATGGGATGAATTAACCAAAGATCTTTTTACGGGACTCCAAGTGACGGGTAAAATCACCCGCATTGTCAATTTCGGTCTTTTCGTCGAGCTCGACAACGGGCTGGAAGGACTCATTCACGTTTCTGAAGTACCCCATATCGCTTCCGGAAAGCTGGAAAGCAAGTACAAAATCGGAGATACCCTTCCGGTCAGTATTTTGCACGTAGACCACGAAGCGCGCAAAATCGCGTTGACGCTGAAGGGTGACTCCGCCTCAAGCGAAAGCTCTTCTTAGTTCCACGTGGTTTCCGCCCATCCCAAGAAACGCCGCGTCGTCGTCACGGGTCTCGGAGTTCTCTCTTCCATCGGTTTCGGAAAAGATGCTTTTTGGCAATCTCTCAGAGAGGGAAAATCCGGAGTGAGCCTCATCACCGCGTTTGACCCTTCCGAACACACCACGCAGTTCGCCGGTGAAATTAAAAATTTCGACCCCAAAGAATTTATCGATCTCAAACGTCTCAAACGCATGGATCGCACTTCTCAGTTTGCGGTGGCCTGCGCCAAAATGGCCGTTCAGGATGCGGGCGTGGACTTGCATGCCAACGGACCGGATCGGACCGGCGTCATTATCGGTACCGCAATGGCCGGGCACGGTTATATTTTAGAGCAACATAAAACACTGATGCAAAAAGGCCCGATGCGCATTAACCCCTTCACAGCTTTGGCGTCCTTTCCGGATGCTTGTGCCAGTAATGTTTCGATTGAGCTAGGAGTAACCGGTCCCAGCTTTTCAATTGCCACGGCGTGTTCATCGGCATCCGACGCCGGCGGGTATGCTTTTGAAGCCATTCGCAACGGCATCGTCGATTTTTTGATCATGGGAGGCGCTGAAGCGTCGATTTATCCCGGAATCTTAGCGGCTTTTTGCGTTGCGCGGGCCATGTCCACACGTAATGACGATCCGGCGCATGCCTCACGCCCCTTCAGCCGCGACCGAGATGGTTTTGTCCTGGGAGAGGGGGCTGGGATGCTCGTGCTGGAAGAGTACGAGCACGCCAAAAAAAGGGGCGCGCATATTTATGCCGAGATCTTGGGACACGGCATGACATGCGATGCCTATCATATGACTGCCCCCGATCCGGAAGGCAAAGAGGCTGTGCGTGCCATGCGGATGGCTATGAACAATGCGGGTATTGATCCGGCGAAAATTGATTACATCAACGCGCACGGCACTTCGACACCGTTAAACGATAAGACGGAAACGTTGATTATCAAGAAAGTTTTTGGTGAGCGGGCACGTGCGATTCCGATCAGTTCCACCAAATCCATGATCGGACACTTAATCGGCGCAGCCGGTAGCGTTGAATTGATCGCGACCTTGCTGGCCATGGAGCACGGAGAAATTCCACCGACCATCAACTATACCGTGCCGGATCCGGAATGTGATCTGGATTATGTTCCCAATGAAGCGCGCAAGGCGCAAATAAAAGTGGCCATGAAAAATTCCTTCGGTTTCGGTGGGAAGAATTCGATATTGGTGGTCGGGAAAGTATAAGTTTAAGTCTTGCGGGCTTTCAAAGTCTCTTCTGCAGTTTCCTCACCGGCAGCATCCACAATACCGCGTTTCGACGATTCAATAAAACGAATAAGGTGAAGCACCTCATCGCTTTTAAACTGCTTTTTCATGGCGGCAAGCGCTTGAGTTGTATTCAATCCCGCCCGGTAAAGCAATTTGTAGGCTTGCTTGATTTCGTCCCGGATTTCGGCCGGGATGCCGGCACGGCGCAATCCCACCACATTGATTCCGAGCACGACGGCGGGCCGTCCGCCGCAAAGCATAAAGGGCGGAATGTCTTTATTCACCGCCGAAAGAGCGCTCAGCATCACGAGGCGGCCTACGCGAGTGAATTGATGAAGACCCGTCATACCGGACAAAAAAGCGCCGTCTTCAATCTGACAATGGCCTGTTAATGAGGCTTGATTGACCATGATGACGCGGTTGCCGATATGGCAATTATGAGCGACATGACAGTAAGCCATAAGGAAATTTGAATCCCCGATGACGGTGGAGCTTCCTTCCTCGGTACCGCGATGAATGGTTACAAATTCACGGATTTGATTGTGATGACCAATCCGGGTGAATGTCTGAGCTCCCTGATAGGCAAGGTCCTGCGGTTTGTGGCCTATTACGGCTTGCATGTGGATCTCATTATGATTGCCAATCTCGGTCCCTGAACAGAGGTAGGCTCCCGCATGGAGGATATTATGAGCCCCCAACTTGACTTTGTCCTCGAGAATGACATAGGGGCCTATTTTATTGCCAACGCCAAGTTCGACATGTTTGCCGATAATCGCCGTAGGGTGGATTTCAGACATAGGCCGGAATTGTATCATAGGCGACGGGCCGGTTCAAAAGGGAACCTTTGGTTTTGTAAGGCTGTTTGACTACGCTATTTATCCTTGTTACAATTCTCCGTTTAACCTATTACCAGAAAGGGAGATAGGTGTGTTTATACCCACGGATAAGCAAATGACGCTGCTGCGCGAGGGTTTGGTAGACCTCGTCTCGGAAAAAGAATTTGAGGAAAGGTTGCGCCTGGCCGCTGATAAAAAGCGTCCCCTCCGGATCAAATACGGCGCCGATCCGTCGACGCCGGATCTCCATTTGGGTCATACCGTGCCGCTCAGGAAGCTGCGGCAGTTTCAAGAATTGGGTCACAAGGTCGTTTTTATCATCGGCGATTTTACGGCGCGCATCGGTGACCCGACCGGCCGCTCTGAAACCCGTAAGATGCTGACGGCTCAGGAAGTCAAGCAAAACGCTTTGACTTATCAAAAACAGGTTTTTCGCATCCTTGACCGCAAACGGACCGAAGTTCGCTATAACTCCGAGTGGTTGGACAAAATGAAACCGGCCGATTTCCTGCATCTTTTATCCCAATACACCGTCGCGCGGTTGCTTGAGCGTGATGACTTCAGCAAACGTTATCAAGCGAATCACCCGATCGCGCTCGTCGAATTCTTGTACCCGCTTCTTCAGGGATACGATTCCGTGCAAGTGAATTCCGATGTGGAGCTGGGAGGCACCGATCAAAAATTCAATTTGCTTGTCGGGCGTGAGCTGCAAAGAATCTGGCAAAAGCCGCCGCAAATAGTCATGACATTGCCTTTGATCGAAGGGACGGACGGTGTTCAGAAAATGAGCAAGACCGCAAATAACCATATTGCGCTGCAAGATGAGCCGAAAGAGATGTTCGGTAAAATCATGTCGCTTCCCGACGAACTTCTGGAGCGCTATTACCGGTATGTCAGTGCGCTACCGACCGGAACCGTGAACCGGATTTTGCGGGAAGTGAAAGATGGAACAATGCATCCAAGAGATGCAAAGGCCCATTTAAGTGAAACGATCGTGGCTCTTTATCATACTCCTGAGAAGGGGAAGCAGGCCCGCGAGGAATTTGACCGCGTATTTAAGAATAAAGGACTGCCGGATAACATACCCGCCGTTACCTTGCAAGAAAAAGAATTGGATATCGTGACCTTGTTGAAGGAATCGGGACTCGTGGCGAGCAAGGGGGAGGGACGCCGTTTGATTCAACAAGGCGGTGTGAAGCTCAATCAGGAAAAAGTTTCAGACGCGGAAAAAAGGATCGATCTTACCGAAACGGTTTTAATCCAATGTGGCAAAAGAAAATTTGCCAAGGTGCGCTATCGTGGCTAACGACAAAGCAAGCCCCCGCGTTTTAGAGCCTGAAGCACCGGTGATGGTCCGGATGGAAAAGGTCGGAAAAAAATTCGGGAGCATCGAAGCTTTGAGTAATGTCTCGTTTCAAATTCGAAAGGGGGAAATCCTTGGTCTCCTCGGACCCAATGGCGCGGGTAAAACCACCGCGATGCGCATTTTATCCGGGTATTTTCCGCCCACTGAAGGCAAGGTATGGATGTTCGAAGAAGAACTTTTCAAAAACCCGCGGGAGACGAAACGGCATATCGGTTATTTACCGGAGTCGATTCGACTTTATGAGGATTTGCGCGTCGGAGAATTTCTATCATTTGTAGCGCAGGTCAAGAGCGTTGCCCGTTCGGAAAGAAAAAAAGATTTGGAACATAAACTGGAGATTTGCGGGTTGGGGCATGTACGCAACCGTTTGATCGGTCAATTATCCAAAGGACATAAACAGCGGGTGGGATTGGCCCAGGCGCTGATCGGTGAACCCGATATCTTGCTGTTCGATGAACCAACGAGCGGACTGGATCCGAAACAAATCACAGAAATTCGGATGCTGATTCGGGAGCTCGGACGCGAAAGAACCCTGATTTTATCGACGCATATCCTTCCTGAAGTGAGTATGGTGTGTGACCGAGTATTGATCATCAATAAGGGGAGGGTGGTTGCCAGCGGTACAACCGAAGAATTAGGCGCCGGACTCCAGACCAGTCACGCCATTTATCTGACGATGGCCGAGAGGCATCGTAAGGATGAGGCGATACAGCTGCTAAAAACCATTCCGGGCGTTGAGAGGGTGCATGTGACCGAGGAAACCGGAGACCGTCTGACGTTTTCGATTCAGGTCTCCAAGGAGTTGGAGTTGAGACCTGAAATCACGCGCTTATTCGTGCAGCATCAGATACCCATCCTGGAAGTCCGTTTCGGCCGCATGAGTTTAGAGGAAATTTTCCTGAAAATCGTGGTTGATGAAAATACAACAAAGGAAAATCCGTGAGCAAATTTCTGATAGTGGCAAAAAAAGATTTTCATTCATATTTTCATTCTTGGGTCGGGGTGTTGATTTTCACGGTTTTTTTTCTCATCGCGGGCATCTTTTTTTCTCTGTTGGTGATCAGTTACGGAAAGATTACCGCGGAAGTCGCTCAGAACGCTCTTCAAAATGTTCAAGGCATGAAATTAACGCATTTCATCTGCGGGTCTTTTTTTCTGAACCTGGGCGTCGTGATGATGTTCTTAGCGCCTTTGATGTCCATGCGGGTTCTCTCGGAAGAAAGAAAAAATGAAACGCTTGAGCTGCTTTTTACATATCCGCTGTCCGATATCGACATTGTTTGGGGGAAATATCTGGGGATGTTGTATTTTTTTGCGGTCTTAACATTGCCGACGCTTGTCTATATAGGTTTACTGATGTGGCTGGGGGCGAATTTAGATTGGGGTTCTATTGTTGCGGGATATATCGGCTATGGACTGCTCGGAATGTCCTTTCTCTCGCTCGGACTCTTTATGTCTTCCTTAACTCAAAGTCAGATCGTAAGCGCCATCCTGAGCTTTGGAGTGCTGGTGATCTTGTGGGCGATGGACTGGATTGCAGGCATCGCTCAAGGCGGATGGGCCCATCTCTTTGCGACGCTTTCACCGCTGGGCCATTACCGCGAATTCGCGTTGGGCATCTTCGATTTAAGTCATATTCTCTATTTTTGTTTTTTTTGCTTCTATTTCCTATTTTTAACTGTGCGTTCGATTGAGCGGAGAAATTGGAAAGGTTGATGCGCTACTTTTTTATCCGGTTTCAACTTATCTTTGTTTCAGTCATCTTGCTGGCCACTTTTTTTATGCTCATGGCCATGGCGCAGCGGCACAATTACCGTTGGGACTTGACGAAGGAGCGCATCTATTCGCTGTCCCCCGAAACCGTAGACCTGCTCGGACAGATGCAGAAGGATAAAATTCAAGTCACGGGATTTTATCCGGACGATTTGGAAAGGGAAGATTTCGAAATTTTTTTGAAGCAGTGCCAGCTCCATCACCGGAATTTTCACTACGCATTTTATGATCCGAACCGCTCACCGCAGCTAGCCAAGCAGCGCAATGTTCGTGAGATGTATACGGCCATTGTGCGTTTTAAAAATCGGGAAGAACGTCTTTTTCATCCCGATGAAAAGGCCTTCGCCAACGCGCTGTTGCGGCTGGTGAATCCGAAAGTCATACCGATTTGTTTTGTCACGGGGCGCGGAGAAGCTCCCATGCGCGGCGAAAACGAAACGGGGCTGAGCGTCCTTCGCCAATCGCTCGAGGGGAAAAATTATACTTTGCATGAAATATTGCTTGAACGTGACCAAGTCCCCGCCTATTGCCAGATTATTGTCGCGGCCGGACCGCAGCAAGACTGGAACGCAGTTGATTTTCAGTATGTGAAGCAAGCATTTGCGGAAGGGCGCAGCATCTTGTTTTTACTCGATCCGATGGATCCGGGCACAGGCAATTCGTTCAAGGAATTTTTTAAGAGTTTCGGAGTTCGCTTAGGGGACGATGTGGTGGTGGATAAAATGAGCCGTATGGTCGGGGGTGATTTTTTAGTGCCCTTCGTCAATGAATATAATTCCGAACATCCCGTCACGGCCCTCATGGAAACTCCAACTTTTTTTCCGGTCATTCGCAGCGTTTACCCGATGCCGACAAGCCCCGATGGGATTACGGTGACGCCGATCGCTTTTTCCGGATCGGGCAGCTGGGCGGAAACCAATCTGGCGGCGCTGGAAAAAGGCGAAGCCGCTTTCGAGTCGGAGAAGGATTTTTCGGGTCCGATCACGATGTCGGTAGCCATTCAGGGGCGGTGGCCGGTAAAGACCGATGCGCCGGATGCTGCCGTCAAGCCGGATGGACGCATGGTCGTGGTCGGGGACAGTGATTTTTTAAAAAACGCGTACGTGAATGTGTCCGGCAATGAAGAGTTGGGCTTGAGAATGATTCATTGGCTTTCGCGGGATGACCGGTATATCCATGTTGAGAAAAAACCCGTGGATTTTCAGCCGCTTCATCTCTCAAATTTTCAGCGGGTATTTGTCGTTGCCGCGTCCCTGGTCGTCATTCCCAGCTTCTTTTTCATTATAGGCTGCATCCATATCATTATTAGAACCAAAAAAGCATGAAATTTTCCACAACGGTTATTTTCACAATTTTGTTTGCGGTGGTGGCATGGTTTTATGTGAATCGCGGTTCAACTCCACTTCGAAAAGGGGAGCAGCCGGCGGTTGACCCGGCGGTTTCAATGAAGCTTCTCGATGTGGATTCGCAAGAGAGTATTCATTGGATTCAAATTCAAAATATGAACCGCAGGGAAACGGTGACGCTTTATCGGGAAGGGGCGCTATGGATGCTGAAATATCCGGTTCGTTATCAAGCAGATGCTTGGGCGGTCGAGGAGCTTCTTAAAATTTTGACGCTTTCTTTTAAAGTGACGGAATACGAACCAAAAGAAGATTGGGAATCCTACGGACTGCTGCGGCCCAAGATCAAGATCGGTATCGAAAGCAAAGAATGGCCGAACCGTCGTTATCTTTTCTTGGGCGATAAAGCACCCGTGGGCGACAACCTTTTCGCGCGATGGGAAGACAAGGCACGGTATTTCCTGCTGGAAGAGGCGGTGTTAAATGCGTTCAGCAAATCAGCCTATGCGTTGCGGGACAAACGCATATTTAGAAATTCGGATCAGGAATTGAAAAAAATACAGATTCGCATTGGCGGTCATATTTTTGAACTTGTTAAACGCGAGGAAGGGTGGTTTTGGGACAAGCCGGATTCCATTCAAGGTCTGTCCGTGGGTGAAAAAACGATGGGTGATTTAATGAAGCGATTAAATGCGTTGGCGGTGAAGGATTTTATGGATCAGGAGAATAAAAAATGGAGTGAATTCAATCTGGAGCCGGCCGACAGCGAAATTCAAATTTGGACTCGGACGGGAACAAGCGAAGCATTGCGTTTGGGCCGGGAGTTGGGCGTCCGCCACGCCTATTACGGAAGGCGTGAAGACGAAAAAGTTTTGTTTTTAGTGGACCGCAACCTTGTGATTGCGCTGTTGGATACGGTGGTCGCCATGGCCGGCAATTTGACGGAAGTTTCGACCGGAGATTTGCAGCTTTTTACGGATTCGAAATCCACCGAGCCGAATGAATGAGTCGTTTGCGGGATCCATCGCAGCCAGGGTTGAATTATTGCGCCGTTTAACGGAGTCATCCTCCCAAAGATCGGGATACGATCCTAAACATATCAGGATTGTTTTGGTGACCAAAAATGTCGGGTGTGACCGAATCCGCGAAGCGTATGATGCGGGTATCCGAGATTTCGGAGAGAACCGGATGCAGGAATTTTTGGATAAAAAAAACAGGTTACCCGAAGATATCAACTGGCATTTCATCGGACGCCTGCAGACGAATAAGGTGAAATACTGGCTCGAGCATCTTAAGCAGCGGCCGGCTATGCAGTCCTTGCTTCATTCACTTGACCGCAAAGAATTAGCGGATGAAATTGAAAAGCAGGCGGCGCGTTTGGAAGTCAGAAGCATTGCTTGTTTACTTCAGGTTAATAGTTCGGGAGAAAAGACGAAGGGCGGTTTTGATCCGGCTGATATCAATGCGTTTATGCGCGGTTTATCCAAACCAACGCCTCTTCGAGTCCTCGGACTTATGACCATAGGGCCGCTGACGGATGATAGGAACACAATCGATGCGTCCTTTCAGCGCATGACTGACTTGCAGCGTGAGCTGAGATTAAAACATCCCGATCGGCATTGGGATATTCTGTCGATGGGGATGTCATCTGATTTTCAAACAGCTATTGAAAAGGGT
Source organism: Candidatus Omnitrophota bacterium (assembly GCA_041585205.1). GTDB lineage: Bacteria > Omnitrophota > Omnitrophia > Omnitrophales > Aquincolibacteriaceae > JBFHCO01. Next base: position 12,578 of record JBFHCO010000028.1, read on the forward strand.
GCGAACATGATCCGTATCGGATCGGCCGTTTTCGGAGCCAGAAAAGGAAGTCCGCATGATCAAGAATAAAATCGGAATCTTAGGAGTCGGGAACATGGGGTCAGCCATTGTCGAGGGGCTTTTGAAAAAGAAACTCGCGCGCGCAGATCAGATATGGGTCTATGACAAAATGGAAGGCAAGGCCGCTGATTTTTCTTCGCAATGGAAAACGCATGTGGCTCAATCTGCTTCCGGGCTTGTCGCTGCCTCCGAACTCGTTTTGCTGGCCGTGAAGCCGCAGGATTGGGAAGAATTGGGCAAGCAAATTCAATCTGATCTGAAAGCCGGCCATGTGTTGATATCCATTCTCGCCGGAACACCTATCGCAAAAATTGAGCGATTTGCCGGATCCAAGGCCAAAGTGGTGCGCGCCATGCCGAATTTGGGCGCGCGCGTCGGTGAAGCGGTCACCGCTTTAACCGGTTCCGATGCTACTGCCGTGAAACTTGCGGCATCAATTTTTTCGGGCTGCGGCAAAACGTTACGGTTAGATGAAAAGTATTTTGATCTTGTCACGGCGCTGAGCGGCAGCGGACCGGCCTATTTTTTTCTGATGATGGAACAGCTGGTGAACATGGCGGTTGCCGAAGGGATGTCCAAGAAAGACGCGGAACTCTTGGCGGTTCAAACCGCGGTGGGAGCGGGGCAGCTGGCTTCTCAGGCCGGGCAGGCACCGGAAGAACTGCGTAAAATGGTGACCTCCAAAGGAGGCACGACCGAAGCCGCGTTAAAGGTGCTTGAGCAAAAAAAGTTTGCGTCTATTTTTCAGGAAGCGCTTAAGGCCGCGCTGCAACGCGGGCGGGAATTGAGCCGGTAAAGAAAGGAGAATGAGTTAATGTTTATTTTTGGTGAGATTTTTCAAAGCCTTGCGTTTTTAGTCAACGGTATTTGCACCATTCTCTACTGGTTGTTATTCGCCCGGATTATTTGTTCATGGCTGCCCGTCGATCCCTACAACACAATTGTCCTGTTTTTGATTCAGGTTACGGACCCCATCCTTTTACCGTTCCGCCGCATCCCGCTTCGCGTCGGGATGCTGGATTTAACCCCGCTTCTGGCTTTCGCGGCATTGTATTTCATCAATCGAGTGCTGGTGCGTATTTTGTTATCGCTGGCTTATCAATTCGGAGCACAATAATGAAACGACCGAAAAAGAATCAGGCTCAATTATTGAATCAAGTTCAGGAATCCGTGCAGGCCATCCGAAAGAAAACATCATGGATGCCTGAAGTCGCGATTATTCTGGGGACCGGTTTGGGCAACTTAGCAAAACGTATCAAACGCGAAGCCGAAATCGATTACGGTAAGATTCCGCATTTCCCGGTTTCGACCGTACAGTCCCACGCGGGCAATATGGTGTTCGGGACTTTATCGGGTAAAAAAGTTGTCGCCATGGAAGGCCGGTTTCATTTCTATGAAGGTTACACTCCCCAAGAGGTGACGTTTCCGGTCCGCGTCATGCATCAGCTTGGCGCTAAGATTTTGGTCGTGTCAAATGCGGCCGGGGGTTTGAATTTGGATTATGGCAAGGGAGAAATCGTCATCCTTGAGGATCAGATTAACTTCATGGGCATGAATCCGTTAATCGGGCCGAATGAGGACAACCTCGGGCCCCGATTTCCGGATATGTCGCAGCCTTTTTCCAAGCGTTTGATGAAAGTAACGGAACAAGCAGCTCAGGAAAAAAAGTTGAAAGTAAGCAAGGGAGTCTATATCGGGGTTTCCGGTCCGAATCTGGAGACTCGGGCTGAATACCGGATGATGCGGGCCATGGGAGCTGATGTGGTCGGTATGTCCACTGTCCCGGAAGTGATCGTCGGGGTACATATGGGGATGGAAATTCTGGGTCTCAGCATCGTCACGGACGTATGTGACCCCGATCATTTGGAGCCCGTAGACATTCAGGAAATCATCAAAACCGCCAATGAAGCGGGCCCCAAACTGGATCAACTGCTTGAAACGGCCATCAAAAAATTCTGACGCTTTGATTTATTCATCATGACCGAAAAAATAAGTTACAAGGAAACGCTTAATTTGCCCCAAACGTCTTTTCCGATGAAGGCAAGTCTTGCCCAGCGGGAGCCGTCTTTGCTCAAAGAATGGGATGATCAGAAACTTTATGAACGTTTACGGAAGCACGCGGCCGGAAAACACAAATACACGCTGCATGACGGCCCGCCTTACGCGAATGGGCATATTCATATCGGCCACGCACTCAACAAAGTCCTTAAGGACATTATCATTAAATACAAAACGCTGCGCGGATTCGACGCACATTACGTTCCGGGCTGGGATTGCCACGGTCTGCCGATCGAACTGCAATGCCTGAAGGCGATGGAGAAGCGCAAAGACCAGGTTGAGCGCGTTGCCTTCCGCAAAGAGGCGCGGCGATATGCCGAAAAATTCATCGCTGTTCAGCGCGAAGAATTTGAGCGCCTGGGCGTTTTTGGCGATTGGGACCGCCCTTATCTGACGATGAATTTTGAGTATCAAGCCACCATCGCTGAGAGTTTTCTCAAGTTAGCCGAGGCCGGATATATCTATCAGGGTTTGAAACCGGTGCCATGGTGTTGGGACTGCGAAACGGCGCTGGCGGATGCGGAATTGGAATATGAAGACAAAACGTCATCGGCAGTTTACGTGGCATTTGAGGCCGTCGCATCAGAAAAGCAGGTGGTAGGCACTCAACCTCTTTCGTTTCTGGTTTGGACGACAACGCCCTGGACACTGCCTGCAAATGTGGGCATCGCGCTGAACCCGGGCGTTCAGTATGCCATCGCCAAGACAGACAAAGGAAATTTTATTTTTGCGAAGAAATTGTTGGAAATGATTCGCGAGCGCCTGGAATTGAAGCGTGTCGAGATTTTAAAAGAAGGTAAAGGGAGCGATTTGCAATTAGAGAGTTTTCAGGTCCGGCACCCGTTTATGGAAAGAATCGTTAAAGTGATACACGCCGATTATGTGTCGGATACGGACGGCACCGGGTTTGTGCACATCGCGCCGGGTCATGGGGAAGAGGACTACCGTTATGGTCATCAGGAAAACGGGCTTGAGATCCTATCTCCGGTGGACAGCCGAGGCAGATTCACACGGGAATTTTCAGCGTGCGAGGGGACTCATGTCTTTAAAGCCAACGAAGCGATTTGTGAAATCCTAAAAAAAAATAACCGGCTGCTTGCGACGGAATCGCATCAGCATTCCTACCCCCATTGCTGGCGCTGCAAGAAGCCGATTATTTTCAGGGCCACCCATCAATGGTTTCTGAAAGTGGACCATTTGGAATTACGGAAGAAAATGCAGGACGCGATTCAGAGACAAGTCCAGTTTACGCCGGAATGGGGCAAGAACCGCATCGGTTCGATGGTGGAAAGCCGGCCGGAATGGTGTCTTTCACGCCAGCGATTTTGGGGTGTTCCCATTCCGATTGTCAGCTGTTCCCAATGTCATAAATTATTCATTAAAGAATCAAAAGATAAAATCTTAGATATCTTTCGAAAAGAAGGTGCCGACGCATGGTTCGCCAATCCGGCATCCGAATTCCTGCCCGGCGGATTTCAATGCCCGGGTTGTAAATCGAGCGCGTTCGAAAAAGAAGATGACATCATTGATGTCTGGTTTGATTCCGGTGTCAGTCATCAGGCAGTTTTAAAGCATAATCCGGAACTTACTTATCCGGCAGATCTTTATTTGGATGGATCGGACCAGCATCGCGGTTGGTTTCAAAGCGCCTTGACGACCGGAATCGCTTTGGATGGCAATCCGCCCTACAAGGGAGTTTTGACGCATGGATTTGTCGTCGATGGACAAGGCCGCAAGATGTCGAAATCAGCCGGCAATGTGGTGGCGCCGCAAGATGTCATCAAGGAATATGGAGCGGATATTTTGCGCCTATGGGTTTCATCCTGTGACTATCAGTTCGATGTCCGGTTATCGAATGAAATCGTCAAACAGTTGGCTGACGCGTATCGCAAGATCCGGAC
>JBFHCO010000029.1:0-16542 GCA_041585205.1 Candidatus Omnitrophota bacterium
CCATCCGAATCGGATCAAATCGCGTTTCGTCTGGGCGAAGGGCATAAGGTTTACGTGGTGGACCGCAGAAAAGCATGGAGCCGCGTCGTCCTGATCAACGGAGAAGGCGGCTGGGTTAAAAACGAAAAGATCGCGGAAGCGCGCGTTTGAATGAACTCTATGAAAGATGATCTGAAATGAAAAAATATCCTTCTTTACCCGATTCAAGCGGCCATTTCGGACCGTTCGGAGGGCGTTATGTGCCCGAGACTCTCATCAAGGCGCTGGATACGCTGACGCGCGCTTACCGCGTCTTTAAAAAGGACCGGAAGTTTCAAGCCGAATTGCGTCATTATCTTGAGACGTATGCGGGGCGCCCCACGGCGCTTTATGAAGCGAAGCGCCTTACGCAGCATTTCCGGCGAGCCCGTATTTTCTTGAAACGCGAGGATTTGTGCCATACGGGCGCTCACAAAATCAACAACACGCTGGCGCAGGCGCTTTTGGCGGTCAAACTCGGCAAGCGGCGCATTGTCGCGGAAACGGGAGCCGGTCAGCATGGCGTTGCATCGGCTACGGCAGCCTGTATTTTCGGTTTGAAATGCGTCGTGTATATGGGTGCGGTGGATATCAAGCGCCAGGCCTTGAATGTTTACAAAATGAAATTGCTCGGCGCCGAGGTGCGGCCGGTATATTCGGGATCCAAGACCCTGAAAGACGCCACCAATGAAGCGATTCGTGACTGGGTCACGAATGTCGAAGACACGCATTATTTGCTCGGTTCCGTCGTGGGACCGCATCCTTATCCGATGATGGTGCGGGATTTCCAATCGGTGATCGGCCGGGAAACCCGGTCTGTTTTTCTGAAACAGGAAGGTCGTCTTCCCGATTATCTTTTGGCTTGCGTGGGCGGCGGCAGCAACGCCATCGGTTTTTTTCATCCGTTTTTAAGAGACCGCAATGTTCGCATGATCGGCATCGAAGCGGCCGGTGCCGGTGCCGGGACCCGCGAACATGCCGCATCCCTGACAAAGGGAGCGCCCGGGATTTTACACGGCATGAAAAGTTATCTCTTGCAGGATAAAAACGGACAGGTGCAGCTCGCGCATTCGATCTCGGCCGGCTTGGATTATCCTTCGGTCGGTCCCGAACACGCCTATTTGAAGCGGAGCGGACGGGTCAAATATGAAACCGCGACCGACCGCGAGGCCCTGCAGGGTTTTCTCCTCCTGACACAGCTTGAAGGGATCATGCCCGCGCTGGAACCATCGCATGCCCTGGGCTTTTTGAAAAAGTTGATGAAACGCACCCGGAAAAAAGAGTCTGTCGTCATTTGCCTTTCGGGCCGGGGCGATAAGGATATTCATACCGTGCAGGAGAAATTATGAGCACGCGGTTGATCAAGCGGTTTCAAAGCGTCAAAAAGAAAAAATCCAAGATTTTCTGTGCCTTTTTGACCCTGGGATTTCCGAATTTGAGCGTGACAGAACGCCTCATTCAGGAAATGGACCGTGAAGGGGTGGATATTATCGAACTCGGATTCCCTTTTTCGGATCCTTTGGCGGACGGTCCGACCATTCAATATTCTTCGCAGAAGGCGCTGGAAAAAGGAGTGCGCATTGAGGATGCCTTTCGCATCGTGAGCCGGCTCCGGCGTAAAGGGGTCGAAGTACCCATTGTCTTTTTTACTTATCTCAATCCCGTTTATCATTACGGGATCAACCGATTCGTGCTCGGAGCCAAGCGCGCCGGTTTTGACGCTCTGCTTATTCCGGACCTGCCGCCGGAAGAAGAGAAGGAGTTGCAAGCGGTGTGCCGCCGTCACGGACTTGCGCAGGTGTATCTGGTTGCGCCGACCACGGAGCTGAGTCGCGCGCGTGCCATCGTCCGCCATTCGCGCGGATTTATTTATTATGTATCATTGCGGGGAGTGACGGGCGCACGACAGAGTTTGCCTTCGGATATCCAAAAACATTTGAAAACGTTAAGACGGCTGACGCCGAAACCGGTCTTGGTGGGGTTCGGCGTTTCACGGCCGGATCAAGCGCGGCATTTGGCGCGCGGCAGCACGGGCGTGATTGTCGGCAGCGCATTGGTGGAACGTTTGAGGCGATCCAAGGGACGCATTGCACCTGTCATGCGTTTCGTCCGGAGCATGATGCGCGCGGTCAAAGATAAAAGCGGATTTTAGGACGTGGGAATTTTGCTCGGTTTGGATTTAGGCGAAAAACGCGTCGGGATGGCCATCGCCGATTCCCTGACGCGCGTCGCAACGCCGCTTCAAACCGCCGAAATCCGCGGCAAGAAGCATCTTGCGGAATTGCTGCGGCCGATTATCGCGGATCATGCCGTTGAAATGATTGTGGTCGGATTGCCCACAACATTGCGCGGTGAAATGGGTCCTGCGGCACAGCGGATCGCCGCCGATGTGGAATGGTTGAAGTCCCAAGTTCGCGTGAAATGGGTTTTTTGGGATGAAAGACTGAGCACGCAAGAGGTCGAACGCGTGCTGGTCGATGCCGATGTGTCGCATCGCAAGCGCAAAGAAGTGCGCGATCAATTGGCGGCACAGCGGATTTTACAAAATTATCTGGACTTTCATGAAGCCAACAAACGTCAGGGAAAGGATGAAGCGTGAATTACCAATTCAGTGCGTTAGATAACGGTGTCCGGGTGTTAACGGTTCCCATGCATGAGCGCAGCTCGGCGGCGGTGACCATTTGGGTCAAAACAGGGGGGAGGTTTGAAAGTAAAAAGCTTTCGGGCGCCTCCCATTATTTGGAGCATATGCTGTTCAAGGGCACTCAAAGACGCACGACGCGCCAAATCAAAGAGGAAATCGAAGGTGTGGGCGGTGTTTTGAACGCCTTTACGGGTGAAGAGTTGACGTGTTATTTCGCCAAACTGCTGAACCAGCATTATCCGGTCGCGCTGGATGTGCTGTCAGATATGGTGAATCACGCGTCGCTGGATGCCAAGGAACTTGAAAAGGAACGCACGGTCATTCTCGAAGAAATTAAAATGTACAGGGATTTACCGGCGCATCATGTTCATGATTTGATGGGCGAACTTCTGTGGCCGGATCAACCGCTCGGGCAGCCGATCGCCGGGACGGCCGAAACCGTTTCCGCATTGACTCGCAAGCAAATCAAGGATTATAAGGACCGATATTACCATGCGAAGAATATCCTCGTGGTCGTGTCGGGACCGGTGGAGCATCATGATGTGCTGGCGCGCGTACAGGAAAGCTTTCCGGCCGGCACATCCAAAACCGGTTCTAAATTTCAAGCTGCTGTGTCGAGGCAGTCCAAACCCCGGACCCTCTTCATCGAAAAGCCGACCGAGCAAACGCATTTTGTCATCGCTCTGCACGGATTCTCGCGGCATCATCCGGACCGCTATAAATTGGGTCTTTTGAATGTGATGCTCGGAGCGAATATGTCCAGCCGCTTATTCGAAGAGGTGCGGGAGAAAAGAGGGTTGGCCTACGAAATTAAATCAGGATTGAATTTTCTTGAGGATACAGGCGCGCTTTCCATATCGGCCGGCGTCGAGAGCAAAAAAACGCCCACGGCCATCAATGTGATTCTCCATGAATTGGCCAAAATTGCCGCCAAGGGTATTCACGAAAATGAACTGCGCCGCGCCAAAGATTATTTTATGAGCCAGTTGTACATGGCGCTTGAGGATACGCTGGATCATGCGCTTTGGATCGGGGAACGTCTCATGTATTCAAACGATTTGCCGGACCGTGAGGAGATCAAGCGGAAAATTGAAGCGGTGACCAGCCAGGACATCCGTGACATTGCAGCGAAGCTTTTCCGGACGAATCATCTGAATCTCACTTTGATCGGGCCCATCCCCGAAAAGGTGCAATCCAGAATCCGGCGTGATTTCGCCATGAACGGCGCCTGAGCGCGGAAAGGAAAGGATGTTATCGTGAAACAAACGCAGCGTGTATGGGTGGCCCCGAGCATTCTATCGGCCGATTTCAGCCGGCTGGGGGATGAAATCCGGGAAGTGGAGCAAGGCGGCTGTGACATCATTCATGTCGATGTCATGGATGGGCATTTCGTTCCCAATTTGACAATCGGTCCGCCGGTTGTGAAATGGATACGCAAAGTGACGCCGCTGCCACTCGACGTGCATTTGATGATTGAAGAACCGATCCGCTACATACCCGATTTTCGTAAAGCGGGATCCGATTGGATCACGGTGCATGTGGAAGCCTGTCGGGACGTCAAAAAAACACTGGAGGCCGTTCGCGCAAGCGGCGCGAAAGCGGGTCTTTCGCTCAGACCCAAGACACCGCTGGATGAAATACTGCCATTTTTAAATCTGCTGGATTTGGTGCTCATTATGACGGTCGAACCCGGGTTCGGCGGCCAGGCTTTTATGCCGGACATGATGGATAAAGTCAAAAGCCTCCGGCCGCAATTTAACGGCAAAATTTCGGTCGACGGCGGCATCGACGCCATGACCGCTCCGACCGCCTTACAGGCCGGGGCCGATATTTTGGTGGCCGGTACCGCGGTTTTCGGACAAAAAAACCGTTCCGAAGCCATCCGAGCTCTCAGGCCCGCCGCAAAGTGACCGCCTCATGACCGACCGCACCAAAATACGGAATTTTTCGATCATCGCCCATATCGACCACGGAAAATCGACGTTGGCCGACCGGCTTCTCCTGCATACGGGCGCGATATCCAAGCGTGAATTCCGCGAACAAATATTGGACGACATGGACCTTGAGCGTGAACGAGGTATTACGATCAAGGCCCGCGCGGTGCGGATCACGTACCGGGACTATATTCTGAATTTAATCGATACGCCGGGGCATATCGATTTTACGTATGAGGTTTCCAAAAGCCTCGCGGCCTGCGAAGGCGTTTTGCTCTTGGTGGATGCCGGGCAGGGCATTCAAGCGCAGACTGTGACCAATGTTTATTTGGCCATGGAGCGGAATTTGACGATCATTCCCGTGATCACTAAAATTGATTTACCGACCGCGGAGCCGGAAAAGGTCAAAAAAGAAATCGTGGACTTTCTCGGCGTTCAGGCATCCGACATTTTGGCGACCAGCGCGAAATCGGGTGAGGGAACCGAGGACGTGCTGAAAGCCATCATCGATAAAATTCCGCCGCCCGAAGGTTCCGAAGATCAGCCGTTGAAAGCGCTCATTTTTGACTCCAAATACGACCCTTATCAGGGCGTGGTCACCTACATCCGTATTTTTGACGGGTCAATAGAGCCCAACCAGAATGTCCTTATGATGCAAACGGGCAAGCAACACAACGTGGAGCAAATCGGCATTTTTAACCCGAAACCGGAAGCGATTGGCCGGCTCAGCGTGGGGGAAGTGGGTTACTTGGTGTCGGGAATCCGCGATATTACCGAAGTTAAAATCGGTGATACAGTCACTTTGACAAATCATCCGGCCGCCAAACCGTTGCCGGGCTATCATGAAGTCAAACCGATGGTCTTCTGCGGCCTTTATCCGATAGAGGCCGAAGAGTTTTCACAGCTGCGGGACGCGCTGGGAAAGCTTCAATTGAATGATTCGTCCTTTATTTTTGAGCCGGAAACATCCGCCTCGCTCGGATTCGGATTCCGGTGCGGGTTTCTCGGTTTGCTGCACATGGACGTGGCCAAAGAAAGATTGGAGCGTGAGTTTAATTTAAATTTGCTGATCACCGCCCCGAACGTGGTTTACCGGGTGATGAACACGCAAGGCGAGATTTTTGAGCTGGAAAATCCCACCAAACTTCCGGCGAGCAATGAAATTGAAGTGGTCGAAGAGCCGTATATCCGCGCTCATTTAATGGTGCCGTCCGCAAACTTAGGCGCCGTGATGCAATTGTGTCAGGACCGGCGCGGAATTTATAAGAGCACCGAATACCTGGATCCGACGCGCGTCGTTTTGACTTATGAAATGCCTTTTGCCGAAGTGGTCATGGATTTTTATGATAAACTGAAGTCCATGACGGCGGGATACGGATCTTTCAATTATGATTTCATCGGCCACAAACCGTCGGATTTGGTCAAGTTGGACATTCTGATAAACGGGAATCCGGTCGATGCGCTCTCCAGCATCGTGTTCCGCGACAAGGCGTATTACCGCGGGCGCGCCTTGGCGGAGAAACTGAAAGACGTCATTCCAAAGCAGCTTTTCGAAGTGGTGATTCAGGCCGCGATCGGTTCCAAGATTATCGCGCGCGAATCCATCGGGGCCTTGAGGAAAGACGTCACCAGCAAATGTTACGGGGGCGATATCACGCGCAAGCGCAAACTTTGGGAAAAGCAGAAGGAAGGAAAAAAACGCATGAAAAAAATAGGGAGGGTGGATCTGCCGCAGGAAGCATTTATCACGATTTTGCGCGTGGACTGATTCCGGATAAAAAAACTATGTGGATTTCGATTTCGTTGGTCGTGCTCGCCATTGCCATTTTATACCGCCATAAAATCGCGCAGGAGTGGAACTTTATTCGCACGGACCGCAGCGCATGGCTCAAAGATAAATGGAAAAATTGGGGCGAACCGTTTCTTATTGCGGCCGTTCTCGCCGTCTTGATCCGGACCTTCTTGCTCGGCCCTTATAAAATTCCCACCGGTTCCATGCGGCCGACGTTCATGGAAGGAGACCGTATCTTCGTCGATAAGGTCTCGTATCGTTTTCGGGAGCCCGAGCGCGGGGACATCATCGTGTTTAAGTACCCGCTGGACATGAAAAAGGATTTCGTCAAGCGCCTGGCCGGATTGCCGAACGACAAGCTTGAAATCAAAGAAGGAAAACTTTTCGTCAATGATGAACCGCTGCTCGATCCGCCGTTTTCGGATCATTACTATTACAACCGGGACGACTGGGATTTTGCGCGCGAAGGAGAAATCTATTTGATTCCGCCCGAGCACTATTTCGCGCTCGGGGATAATTCCGCCCAATCATCCGACAGCCGCAATTGGGGATTTGTGCCGAAAAAAAATGTCGTCGGAAAGGCCTTTTTCATCTGGTGGCCTCCCAAACGGATGAAATTGGTCGATTAACCTTGATCGATCTTCCATGCCTTCAAATGCAAGTTTGAACCCGCCGTTTTTGTGGGGAACCGCAACCTCTTCGCATCAAGTCGAAGGTGATAATCGCCTCAATGATTGGTGGGCCTGGGAGCAATCCGGCCGCGTGCCCGAAGCGTCCGGCGCGGCCTGCGATCATTATCACCGTTTTGCCGAAGATTTTGACCTGATCCAAAACATGGGACACAGCGCCCATCGGTTTTCCTTGGAGTGGAGCCGCATCGAGCCGCGGGAGAATGATTGGGATGAGAATGCCCTGTCGCATTATCGCTGCATGCTCGAAGCCCTGCGTGCGCGAGGGATCGAACCCGTCATCACCCTGCATCATTTTACCAACCCTCAATGGTTCTCTGAAATGGGCGGGTGGCAGCGATCGGATGCATCGGAATATTTTCTGCGATACGTCAAACGAGCGGTGGACGCGCTCGGACCTCTCGCCCGCATCTGGGTGACGATCAATGAACCGTTGGTTTATATCTATCACGGATACATGACAGGCATTTGGCCGCCCGGTCAAAAATCGTTCGGGGCATGCCGGGATGTCCTGCGTCAATTTGTGCACGCGCATGTAAGCGCTTATCGCGCGATTCATGCCCTGTACGCATCGCGAAATCTCGGACCTGTTTGGGTTTCCTTCGCCAAACACATGACGTATCTTGAACCCTGTCGCAAAAATTCAATCGCGGACCGGTGGCCGACCTGTTTGCGCGATGCTTTTTTTAATTTTCTCTTCATTGACGCGGTGCAATCCGGATTTCTTTTTTTTCCGGGCATGTACTGCGAAATGCTCTCGGGTCATCATGCGCTCGATTTTATCGGTCTCAATTATTACGCGCGCGATTTTATTCGATTTGCGGGTTTGCGCGGCGGGCGGTTTCTTGGGACCGCCTGTGAAAAATCGCATCATCCCAAACAAGTCCGGGAGCAAAATTCATTGGGGTGGGATATTTATCCCGAGGGGTTGCTGCGCATTCTGAGAAAGCTGAAGCGATACCACCTTCCCGTCTTGATCACTGAAAACGGCATTTGCACGGAGGATGACGCGCAGCGCTCCCGGTACATCCACGATCATTTGAAAGCCCTCCATCAAGCGCGGGAGGAGGGTGTGCAGATCGCGGGTTATTTGTATTGGTCGCTTTTGGATAATTTTGAGTGGGACAAGGGATTCAAGCCCCGCTTCGGTTTGGTCGACATGGATTACGGCAGCCAAAAAAGGACCGTGAGAAAAAGTGCTCAGGTATTGAGCGATACATGCCGACAATTATTTTGCTGATAAACGGGAGCTGAGTTTATGCAAAACGATCTGTTTGAGGTCCCTTTAAATCTTGTCAATAAACCTAAAATGCCGAAGCTGGCCTTTTTGGACCGCTACCGGATCACCTTGCGTTTAGATCAAGCTCTGCTCGGAGTCATCGCTTTTATCGTGCTTTATGTATTTGTCTTCTCAACCGGTGTTGAAAAGGGTAAGACCTATGCCGTGGAGGAATTGAAGTCCGAGCGTTCTAAGAGGGAAGCGATGGTTGAGGAATTTGGCAAGAAGCTTGGCCCAGCCTTCCTTGCGAGCGTCAAGCCGGAACAGGCCGCCCCTCAAGCGGGGACGCCAGCACCGGTGCAGCCGGTGGCCGCCCAGGCTCCCGCGGTGAGCGTGAAGGCGCCCTCGGAAGTGTCCGCCCCAACAACAGAGTCCAAGCCTTCATTTCCGGCAGGCAAATACACAATTCAGCTGGTCACTTATAAAACCTTGCCTGCGGCCCAAAAGCTCATTTCAACCTTAAATACTCAGGGGCATCAGGGCTTCGTCATACCGAGCGGAGACTATTTGCAGGTCTGCGCCAATGCCTTTCAGGATCAAAAGCAAGCCAAGGAGGGGCTGAATCTCTTAAAGACCCAGGGGTTTGCCCCCAAGGATGCTTATATTCGGGCGATTCCTCACTAGCAGGCCTTTTTTCGGAACTCCTTTCAGCAGAACGCTTACCGGTATAGAAAATACTCATTTTTTTGGTCAGTTACCCCTAGCCAAGCAGCTCCATTCTGAGTATAATAATCTCCATTCCGGTCGATTATGAATCCGGCCGCGATTTCGTATATAAAAGGAGCGTCATTAGCATGTCTCAGCATCCCAGTCTTCGTGTCGATTCCGTCGGCGTTAAACACCGCAATGTGTTGAAGCGCTTGGAGCGGATAAAAAAAATGCAGGATGAACATAAGTGGAAAGATCGCAAATCCATATTCGGCCTGCCCAAAGTAAAATCCATCAAGATCAAAGTTAAAAAGGTCAAAGAAGAGAAAGAAGCCGTGGAAGGTGCAGCTCCTGCGGCCGGCGCGGCTGCGGCCGCTCCTGCGGCAGCTCCTGCCAAGAAGGCAGAAGCACCCGCGAAGAAGGCCAAGTAAACGATTTTGTTTTTTAAAATTGCATCAGTGAGTTTTTCTGGGGTTATTCACGATTATGATTACGATTCGCCGATACGCCGGGGGAGATGAGCACGCGATCAAGGATCTCGTGCTGACCATCATGAACGGGGAATTCGGAGAGGCGGCGAGCGCCTATCCGACCGACGATATCGAAGATATCGGACGCGCGTACGGTGGTTTGGGTGAAGCTTTTTTTGTGGCGCTTGACGGAAATAAAATTATCGGTACCGTCGGCATCAAAAAAGAAGACAAACGCGTCGCGCTGCTCAGACGGCTTTTTGTCGCGGCCCCGTACCGCAATCGGCAAATCGGACTCAAGCTGGTCGACCGCGCGCTTCAATTCTGTCATCAGGTGGGATATCAGGAAGTTGTGATGAAGACGACTTCCCGCATGGAGCGCGCCAACAAGGTTTGTCAAAAGTGCGGTTTTGTGCAGCGGGCTAAAATCGACCTTGGAAAAATTCAGTTGTTGAAGTTCTCCCTATCGATTCGAGAAGGCCTCAAATCTGCGAAGTCCCATTGATCGGTGCGCGGCTCCCAGAGATTCGATAGAGTTCTCTAAAAGGAAAATGACATGGCATTTTGGAACAGCAAAAAAAAGGGTAACCATCCTGTGCGCTCTTTAACCGAAAAAGAAATCCAATCCAAACTCTACGGCAAATATGTTTCCGGTGCGTCACCTTCGGCGGCGCCGACTTCACACAATCTGAATGAATCTTATCAGCGTCTGCGCTTTTCAAACCCGGTCGTCACGACGGCGACCTCGAACGTGGATACGCTCGTCCAGCCCCGGGAAGAGGAAAAGTCCAAGCCGGATGCTTTCAAAACACCCAAACCCGTTTCTGAAACCGTTGAAAAGGCATTCGCTCCCGCGGTTTCCGCTTCATCCAAATACAGCGCTTCGGAAATGAAAGGCGTTGTTCCGCCTGTCAGAAAACAAAGCGGCGCTCTGTCGCTGGTGAGGGCCGCCGGGTCTTTTTTTTGGTCTTGCGTGGCCTCCTGTGCGGCGGTTATTTTCAGAGCGACTCAATGGCTGAGTTCCGGAAAAACGCAAAGCCGGCGTTTTCTGTACTGGGCGGGTTGCATTTTATTTTTGTTCTCGCTTCTCGGCGGGATTCATTATTTGAACACGAAACGCGAAGAGGCGATGAGCCGCCCCAAACCAAAGAAGATGCAGACAACGGCCCAGCAAACCGCGCAACGCGCCATTTCCGCACCGGCGCAAGCGCCGGTCGAGGTGGAGCCGAAGCTGGAATCGGTGGCCGGCGTGACCGTGGCGATTTACCCCACGGCGCAACCCGCGAAACCGGCATCTCAACCGGCTGCGGTTGCCCCGAAAGAAGCGCAAGCGCCCGCGATTTCGGAAGGACGCTTTGTCATTCAGGTCGCGACCTTTGCGAGCGAGGGCGATGCGCAGCGATTGGTCGACCAGTTCAAAAACTCAAAATTTCCGGCGTTTGCGAAGGATCTTAGAAATTCCAGCGGTAAAGTGTATCACTCCGTGTTTATCGGCCGATTTCAGGAATTCCGGGATGCGCAAAAGAGCTTGGAAGAGTTCCGTAAGCAAACATTGGGGCAGCCTTTTGAGGATGCCTTTATCCGAACCCTGCAATAACTCACTTTAAGGTTTTGATATGTGGGACGGTTTTAATCAAAGAAAATTTCCCCGATTACGCCTGCATTGCGAAATTACCATCCAACCCCAGGGAAAAACCAAACCCATCGTAGCAACCACGGAGAACGTGGGCGCCGGCGGCGTTTGCGTGATTCAAGACCAGCCTCTCGAAAGGTTCACGCCTTGTTCCATCCGGCTTGACCTGGAAAAAGGGCAGGGCCAAGTGGAGTGTCACGGCAAAGTGGCATGGTCCATCGAGCGCAGAGAAGTGATGAAAACGCGCAACCGATTTGATACGGGAATCGAATTTACGAACATAACGCCCGAGGATCTCGCTAAAATCCGGGCATTTATTCAACAGCATTTACCGAAGGGCTTTGAGGATATCGCTTAGAAAATATGGCAAGCCAATTTTCCTTTGATATTGTTTCTCAAATTGATTTGCAAGAAGTGGATAACGCCGTGAATCAGGCCCTCAAGGAGCTGCAGACCCGGTTTGATTTTAAGGGCAGCAAAAGCTCGATTGAATTCCTGAAAACGGACAAGAAAATCCGGCTGATCGCGGACGATGATTTAAAGTTAAAAAACCTGCAGGACATGCTCAAAACGCGCATGGCGGCGCGTAAAATATCGCAAAAGGCACTGCAATTCCAGGAACCGGAAAAGGCATTTGAGGGCACTTTGCGGCAGGAAGTGACGCTCGTGCAGGGAATCCCGCAGGATAAAGCCAAAGACATCGTCAAAACGATCAAAAATATTCAAAAGAAGGTTCAGGCGTCGATTCATGGCGATCAAATCCGCGTGACCTCAAAAAGTAAGGATGAATTGCAGGAAATTATCGGTTATTTCCGCGCCAATCCGGCTGAAATACCGCTTCAGTTTACGAATTACAGATAGCGGACGGGGACGGGCGAAAAACGTCTGAAGTCTAGATGAGTCATGACGCTGTAACCTGAGTGCGGACTGAGAGTTGCGCTAGTTTATCCGCTCGGTTAGAGCTGCCGAAAACGCGTCAAAAAAACAGTGCCGTCAGCTTGTAAATCAAAAAACCATGTGCTATAGTTATTTCACAGCTGAAACAAGTGTTAACTCTTTTATTTGCGCGAGACTAGCTATTTTTCAGAATCGGGTTTCATGCAAGTTTTCTCTTTAGTTACTTTTTTAAAAAAACGAAGTTTTTTAAGCGGCAAAATGACAGGCATTCGACAGCCTGTTTTGACCCCAGAGGAGGTAGCTCATGGATAAGGAACGGCGCAAATTCAAACGTTTCGATGCCTATATGAGCGTCAAATATCAGACACCGGAATCGGAAGAAGTCAAGGGTATCAGTCTGAGTAAGGACCTTTCCCGAGAAGGGCTCAAGATGAATTCGAGCTATGATCTCAAGGTGGGGGATTTACTGGACTTGGAAATTGATATCCCTGATGATCCGAAACCCGTCCGCACCACGGCGAAGGTCATGTGGTCTCGTCCGGCGGATGGCCGTAATCAAGGGTTTGACCAGGGGATTCGGTTCGTGATGATGGATCCCGTAGATAAGTTCCGCATCCTCGATTACGCCTACAATCATTGGCTTGAGACAAAAATCAATGATTTTGCGGATCCGGAAGAGATACCGGAAGCGAACTGAGCCGACTTTGCGCCGCTTGGAGAAATCGAAGCGGACACATCCTGAATCAAACTTCGTCAACTTTGAAAAATAGAATTAAATACATTTAAAAAAACCGGAAACATTGAACCTTGTTTCCGGTTTTTTCTTTAACCGCAGGAATATGCATGAAGCCTCTCGCGGTCTTAGCGATTGACCAAGGCACAACCGGTTCGCGCGCCATTTTATATGATGGACGGGCGAATAAAATCGCTTCCTCTTACACCGAATTCCGCCAGTATTATCCGCATCCGGGTTGGGTGGAGCACAATGCGGCGGAAATTTGGAATACCGTGCGCGACGTGTCCGCAAAAGCCCTCAAGCAAGCCGGCCTGAAATCCTCGCGACTGGCCGGTATCGGCATTACCAATCAGCGCGAAACCACCGTCCTGTGGGATAAAAAGACGGGAAAACCCGTTCATCATGCCATTGTCTGGCAGGACCGGCGCACGGCGCCTTACACGCAGAAGCTCAAGCGCAGAGGTGTCGAGAAAACCATCCGTCACAAAACCGGGTTGGTGCTGGATCCCTATTTTTCGGGCACCAAAATTCAATGGCTGCTTGAACATGTACCCGGTTTGATGAAACGCGCGAAGGCCGGCCGTATCCTTTTCGGCACCATGGACACGTGGCTATTATGGAAGCTGACAGGCGGCAAGGCGCATGCCACGGATTTGACCAACGCCTCCCGCACTTTGCTGCTGAATATCCGCACGCGGCGCTGGGATCCGCAATTGTTGCGCATTTTCCGGATTCCATCCGGCATCCTTCCCGAAGTCAAAGAATCCGGCGCCTTATTCGGCAAAACCGAAAGCCGAGCGCCTTTTACGCGCGGCATTCCGATCGCGGCGATCATGGGAGATCAGCAGGCCGCTTTATACGGCCAGGGCTGTTACCGGCCCGGGCAATTGAAAAATACATACGGTACGGGCTCCTTTGTCGTGATCAACATGGGGAAGCGGTATCGAAAACCTCCGTTCGGCTTATTGAGCACTTTGGCCTGCGATCAAAACGGCAATTCTGTTTACGCCTTGGAAGGTTCGATTTTTATTTCGGGCGCCGCGATTCAGTGGCTGCGGGACGGACTGCATTTTTTCAAACACGCCAAAGAATCCGAACAGCTGGCCCGCCGCGTGAAGGATACGGGCGGGGTGGTACTTATCCCCGCACTGACGGGATTGGGCGCGCCGTACTGGGATCCGCGGGCGCGGGGTATGATCAGCGGTCTCACGCGCGGCACAACGCGCGAACACATCATTCGCGCGGCGTTGGAAGGCATCGCGCATCAATCAGCGGATGTCGTGGATTGGATGAAAAAAAATTCCCCCTATCCGATCCGGCAACTCAAAGTGGACGGCGGAGCGACGGCCAACCGCTTTTTGATGCAATTTCAAGCGGACATTTTGGGTCTTCCGGTCATGGTTTCAGACCTCGCGGAATCGACTGCCTGGGGCGTTGCCAAACTGGCGGCGCATCGCACGGGTTTTTGGCGCTCGCTTTCCCGCATGGACCGCAGGCGGCGATACCGCCGCTTCGCTCCGCGCATGAAGGCTGGGGACCGGGCTGCCCAGCGGGACCTGTGGCGACAGGCCATGCAGCGTTTGACCGATTCTTGAGGATTTAACGTCCGGCAGCACTTTTTTTTAGCCCGCCGTTTTCAAATCCGCGTCTATCGGCTATCCTTATAGAGACAAACCACTTATAAAAACAAACGACCAACATGCCGATAATAGGCTTATGCTGGGTTTCTTCAGGTTCGGTAGAAAAGTAGAAGCGGCCAAGGAATTTTCTCTTGAAGAGATTCCTCTGTTTTCATCTCTGACCGCATCCGAGCAGAGGTTGATTGAGAAAAAGGGCCGCCTGGTAGAGTTCAAGCGCGGTGACCTGGTCTATGAAGAAGGCGCGCCCTCCGAGGCTTTTTATGTCGTCATTTCGGGCCGCTTCCGCGTATTCGCCAAATCCCGCAACGATTCTAACGGTGAAACACTTTTTTTCCTGTATCGCGGCGATCATTTCGGCGAAATTTCACTGTTAACCGGCAAGCATCACAGCGCTTCGGTGGAAGCCAAAAGCGACGGGCTGGTTTTTAAGCTGGAAAAAGAAGATTTTCACAGGCTCGTGGAAGAAATCCCCGCGATCTCTCTGCATTTAAGCCGGTCTCTCGGGCACCGGATCACGCGCAGCGATGAACATAAAGGCCACAGCCGGGAAGTTAAAATCAACGCGCTGTACGCATCCGCGCAAGAGCTGGATGCGTTCCGTTTTTGGCTGGACTTGTCGGAGAGCTTATCCCATGAGACCAACCGCAAGGTCATTGTCGTGGATTTCACTCCGGAGTTATACCCGTATTACAAAGAAACTTTTAAAGTGGAAGCCATACCCGGTTTTAAGCTTGGCGAAGCGGATCCCGCAAGTGAATCCGATGTCAAAGCCTGTCTGATCCAGCATCCGAGCGGGTTTTTTTATCTGCATGTGCCCTTCATCGAGGGAGAAGTCAAAAACGAGAAAAAGATATCCGCGCTTCTGACCTTTCTGACTTACCGCTACGATTATTTGATGCTGCGGTTGACGCGGGATATGAACGACATGGTGTTTCAGGCGCTTAAGCAGTCGGATATGGTTTATGTTTATGCGATTCCCGGCAGCACCAACCTCACGGAATGCGCCGTCACGATCGGTGAATTTCAAAAAACATTCGGTTTCAGTAAAAATGAGATCCGGGTCATCATACCGGAGGACAGCGATCCCTTCGAGGTCACGTTTGAGGAAAAAGAGCGGTTGTTGGATCACCGTATCTTTGCCATGCTTCCCGCCAAAACCGACGCCCCGGAACGCTATCAGTCCACCATCCGCTTTCTGACGCGGGAATTGGCGGAAACGCTGGTCGGACTGGCCCTGGGAAGCGGCGCCGCATTCGGGCTGGCGCATATCGGTGTCCTGCGTGTGTTGGAAGAAGAAAATATTCCGGTCGATATCATTGCCGGCGCCAGCATCGGCGCCGTCGTCGGCGCGCTGTGGGCTTCGGGTTTCCGCGCCGCGGAATTGGAAGGCATCGCGCATAGTGTCAGGGACAAGCGAGTCGCCTTTTTTAAATTGCTGGGATTTCAAGATGTTTCGATCGCGCATCGCGGTTTCTTCAAAGGCAATCAGGTCACAAAATATCTGGAAACATATCTTGGCAATAAAACGTTTCATGAACTGAAGATCCCGGTCAAGATCATCGCGTCGAATCTGCTGACATCCGAAGAAGTGGTTTTGGAAGCCGGCCGCGTGATTGACGCGATTCGGGCGAGCATTTCCATCCCGGGCATCCTCCGTCCGTTTCAATATAAAGACCAATACCTGATTGATGGCGGGGTGATTGACCCTTTGCCGGTGCGGGTATTGGCCGATTTGGGTGTGAAAAAGATCATCGGCGTGAACGTCCTTTCGGGTCCCAAGGACCGTGTGGAGCGCAATCGCTTGCGCGAGAAGAAAAAGTGGTCAGAATTGAAGGACATGGCCAAGGAGAATGTCTTTAAACGCATGATATCCCAGTTTCTGTATAAGACCAGTGAACGTTCCGCGTCCAACATTTTCAACGTGATCATGAACACGATTCAATTTATGGAATTCGAAATCGCGCGCATGTCGGGAGACGAAGCGGATGTGCTGATTCATCCGGTGGTGCTTGACGGGCACTGGGCGGAATTTTACTCGCCCGAAAAATTCATCAAAGCGGGAGAGGAAAGCACGCGGAACGCGCTCCCTGAAATCAAACGCTTGCTGGCGGAGTAAAACGAGGATGGTCGGCTTAAGATGCGGTTACAGATATGGCAATGGC
>JBFHCO010000030.1:0-16518 GCA_041585205.1 Candidatus Omnitrophota bacterium
AAGTATCTTATATTTGCAGTGGTTCTTTCATTAGTCTTTTGTACACCTGCATTTGCGATAGGTATCTTCGAACATGCCGAATCGGATCAATACGGAGTGAAGGCGCCCGGAATGATCGTACGCGGCGTCGGCAACGTAGGGATCGCGGTGCCGGAGATGATTGTACATGGCTATGAAGGAACGGTGGATGGAATGCCGGTTCTCGGAACCATTCAGGGTATCGGAGAAGGCACGGTTTGGACATTGGAACGGGCCTTCGCGGGAGTTTGGGATGTCGCGACTTTTTGGGTCCCGAACTACAATGGAACGACACCGACCCATGAATCCGAGATCATAAAATAAACAGCGATTGACGGCAGTTTGGAAACGCCCTTCCGGAGAAGCGGAAGGGCGTTTTCTTATTCTTGACACCCTCGGCGGCTTGGGTTAACCTTTCAGCTATTCTTTGCACAAGGAGAGTTCTCATCTATGGAGACAAAAGCTATGTCTGAAAGTGCTGCAGCAACCTCATTATTAAAGGGAAAAAAAGGAATCGTATTCGGTGTGGCCAATAAGCGCAGCATCGCCTGGGGCATTGCCAAAACGCTGGCCCAGCACGGTGCCCAGCTTGCATTTACATACCAAGGGGAACGTTTGAAGGAAAATGTT
This sequence comes from Candidatus Omnitrophota bacterium, assembly GCA_041585205.1. GTDB lineage: Bacteria > Omnitrophota > Omnitrophia > Omnitrophales > Aquincolibacteriaceae > JBFHCO01. The sequence continues at coordinate 649 of JBFHCO010000030.1, forward strand.
GAGGAATTAACTTCGACTCTATCCCAACCGAGCCCGCTTTATGCGTGCGACGTCACGAAAGACGACGAGGTGCAGGGCGTTTTTAAGCAAGTGGGGCAGGATTTAGGATGCTTGCACTTTTTAATTCATTGCATTGCCTTCGCTAAAAAAGAGGATTTGGAAGGCCGGACTGTCGATACCTCACGCGAAGGTTTCAAAACGGCACTCGATATCAGCGCCTATTCGCTTATCACTTTGACGAAAGCAGCCGAGCCCCTGCTTGAGAAAGAGGGGGGTAGCGTCGTGGCCCTAACCTACCTCGGTGCCGAAAAAGTGGTTCCCAATTACAATGTGATGGGCGTCGCCAAGGCCGGTCTCGAATCATCCATTCGCTACCTTGCGTATGACCTCGGTAAGAAAAAAATCCGCGTCAACGGCATTTCCGCGGGGCCGATCAGCACGCTCGCGGCGCGCGGCATCGCCGGCTTCACGACGATGCTGGATAATCATCGTAACCGGGCTGCACTCGGTCGTAATGTCGAGCTCGATGAAGTGGCCAATACCGCGCTCTTTTTGACCAGCCCGCTTTCAAGCGGCATCACCGGAGAAATCATCTACGTCGATTGCGGTTACCGCATTATGGGAGCTTGATGATCGCCCATGCCGCGCAACACGCTCGTTCTCGATCTTGAAACCCAAAAATCCTTTCGGGAAGTCGGTAAATCCAAAGCCCAATCCCTGGACAAGCTGAAAATATCAGTGGTCGGTGTGTACGACTATGATTCCGACCGATACGAATCCTATCTCGAAACTGACATGATGGCACTTGAAAAGCGCTTGAAAGAAACCGATCTTTTGATCGGTTTCAATATCCGCCGTTTTGATCTGCCCGTCTTGGCGCCTTATCTTTTCACCAAAATCGAAGACCTGCCGGTTTTGGATTTGCTCGATGATATTGAAGCAGTGCGCGGGCATCGTGCAAGCCTCAACAGCATCGCCATGCCGACCCTGAATGCCGGAAAATCCGGCACGGGCGAAGAAGCGCTGACGCTTTTTAAAGAAGGCCGATGGGAGGAACTCAAACGCTACTGCCTTGATGATGTGCGCTTGACGCGCGATGTGTACGAATACGGGTGCCGCGAAGGGAAAATCATGTTTACCTCAACCTGGGATTACAAGACGTACGAGATTCCCGTGCACTGGAAAGAAAAAACCGAAGAGTTATTGAACAAGCCCTCGTCGAAGGAAACTCAATTTCCTTCCAGCCTTTTTTAGGAGCGCCTTCCGGCATGGAAACGGCGCTCGCGCTGGCGTTCAAGGAATGGGCTGCGGTTGTGCGCGCGCTTTCGATCGGTTCGCAAATCGTCATTCTTCGTAAAGGCGGTATTCAGGACCGCGGCGAAGCGTTTGAAATGCAGCATCAATCTTTCCTTCTTTTCCCCACGTATGAACATCAGAAGGCTGAGGATTTAAATGAGCTCGGCCGGCAATGCCTGAATGAAGTGCGGGCGGAACCGCCCCTGTCCGATGACGCTCACATCACATTTCAATATGTGGCTGAGACCATGCGCCATTATTGGATTACGGACTTGAAAAAAATCCTGTCTCTTTCGGATTTTCATATCTGGGCGGATCATGTGCTCGAAAAGCGATTTGAGTGGGGCAAAGACAAGGGCGTCAATGCCTTGGTGGTAAGGATTTACAAAATGGAAAACCCCAAAAATGTATCGCATGCACCCGAATACCGCGGCTGCCGCTCCTGGGTGGAACTCAAAGAACCGCTGGAACTGGGGCCCATCACGCCGGTGCTGAAAAATGATATCCTGCTTGAGAAAATGAAGATCGTACACAGCCTCATCGTTTAAACCGGCCCTCCGGTTGACAACCCCTTACCCATCGCATACGATTGACATATCAGGCAATGCCCTGGTTTATCTAAAAAGAGAAGGCTATGAAACTACCCATTTATCTCGATAATCATGCGACAACTCCGCTGGATCCGCGGGTGCTCGAGGCGATGCTGCCGCTTTTTAAGGACGAATTCGGCAATGCGGCCTCAAGCGACCACCCCTTTGGCTGGAAGGCGGAAAAAAAGACAGACTCTGCGCGCGCACAAGTGGCGCGCTTGATCGGTGCGGAGGCGCAGGAAATCATCTTTACAAGCGGCACCACGGAAGCCAACAACCTTGTTTTAAAAGGTGTTGTCGAAATGTACCGTGACAAAGGGAATCACATCATCACGCAAAATACCGAGCATAAATCGGTGCTGGATCCCTGCCACTACCTGGAAGAGCACGGCGTGCGTGTCACCTATTTGGCGGCGGATTCCACTGGCCTTATCCGGATGGACGATTTAAAAGCCGCCGTGACGGACAAGACGATTTTAATTTCTGTCATGATCGCCAATAATGAAATCGGAACGATTCAACCCATTGCCGAGATCGGCCGGCTTGCCAAGGAGCGCGGGATTCTTCTTCATTGTGACGGCGCCCAGGCAGTCGGCAAAATTCCCGTGCATGTGGATATCAAAGGAATTGATCTTCTCTCCTTTTCCGGTCACAAAATGTACGGCCCGAAAGGCATCGGTGCATTGTACGTGCGCCGCAAGGGACCGCGCGTCCGGCTCGCGCCTCAAATTCACGGAGGCGGACATGAGCGCGGACTGCGTTCTGGAACGCTTAACACGCCCGGGATTGTGGGGCTCGGAAAGGCATGTGAAATTGCGGAAAAGGAAATGCCCGAAGAGCAAAAAAGAATTCAAGCGCTGCGGGACCGGCTGCATACGAGCATCAGCGAAAAATTGGAAGATGTCTATTTGAACGGCCATCCGTCGGAGAGGCTGCCGAATAATTTGAATTTAAGCTTTTTGGGGGTGGAGGGGGAGTCGCTATTGATGGGATTAAATGAAGAAATCGCGGTTTCTGCCGGTTCGGCGTGTATGTCCTCAGCCGCGACAGAAACATCTTACGTCCTCAAGGCGCTGGGGCTCACGCGTGATTTATTGCATGCCTCGATCCGCTTCGGCCTCGGACGTTTTAATACCGAGGAAGAAATCGATTTTACAGCTAAACGCGTGATCGAAGTCGTTCAGAGGCTGCGGGATACGTCGCCCTTCCAACAATCCGCCGGATCAAAGAATACCTGAGGAAACAGAAGCCAAAAAATGTTACAATTATAACGTAATCGCCCGTAAACGCTGGGCTTAGAGAAAGGAAGTGTTAGATGATTCAAGTAACCCCTCAAGCAACGGGGGAGATTAAGCGCATGAAAGACAGCCAACACCCCAACCGGTCCGATATCGGACTGCGCTTGATGGTCAAAGGCGGGGGCTGTTCGGGACTTTCCTACGCGATGAATTTTGACGTTAAAAAAGACAAAGACAACGAATTCGATTATGAAGGGCTCAAGGTCTATGTGGACGCCAAGAGTTTGCTGTATTTGGACGGAACCATGCTGGATTATGTCGATTCCCTTGAAGGCAAAGGTTTTAAATTCATCAATCCCAATGCCTCTAAGACGTGTGGTTGCGGTGAATCTTTCTCTGTCTGATTTGTTTCATTTTCTGCACGCTTCACCCGCTTTACTTCTTCAACCTTCTGCCAAAGGAATTTAGACCTTGTCTCAAAAACAGAAACTTGCCATGGAAGAGAAGCTTACGCCGCTCAGGGAAGAAGTTCGCTGGCTCGGCAAATGCTTGGGTAAGGTTTTGATTAATCAGGAAGGCAAAGATTTTTTCGAATTAGTGGAGTCCATCCGCACCATGGCCATTGCGCTAAGGCGCAAGTATAACCCCGAACTTGAAGCAAAAATATTCAAGAAAATCCGCTCACTCAGCATGGAAAAAATCACGAAACTGGTCCGTGCCTTCACGGTTTATTTTCAGCTGGTGAATATTGCCGAAGACAAGCACCGCATCCGGCGCAAACGTCACTATGAAGCCGAAAAAATTCCGCAGCCGGGATCCATCGAAGATGTCATTCAGGTTTTGAAAAAACGCCGTATTTCGTTCAGCGAGTTAAAGCAGTGCATTACCAATATGTCGATCGAACTCGTGCTGACGGCTCATCCGACTGAGGCGCAGCGCCGGATGGTGCTGACGAAACTCTCGGTGATCGACCGGTTGTTGTTTCAACGAGAATACCGCGTGCTGACGGCACGTGAAAAAAAGACTCTCGATGAAAAGATTTATCAACAGATCACTTTATTGTGGCAAACCGATGAGCTGAGACGTCGCAAACAAACTGTTCAGGATGAAGTCGATAACGGGCTTTATTATTTGGATGAAGTACTCTTCGATGTGCTGCCGGAAACGTTGAAGCGGTTTCAGCGCGTCGCGGAGGAGGCCTACGGTAAAAAACTGGGTTTCATTCCCTTTTTCAGGTTCGGGACATGGATTGGGGGCGACCGGGACGGCAATCCCAATGTGACGCATGCGGTGACGCGCGAGACGCTGCGCCAGCAAAGAAGCGTTGTCCTGCAGAAATACATCGACGCCATGGAACGCTTGACCGAAGCGTTCAGCCAGTCCGTATCTTTGGTCGGGGCCACGGACAAACTGCTGAAATCCATCGAGGCGGATGAGGCCGAGTTGCCGCTTTATGCCGCTTCCGTAAAAGAAAAAAGCCCCTTTGAACCGTATCGCCGCAAGGCCTTTTTGATGCAGAGAAGACTCATCAATACCCTGCGCCTGAATAAAACGGAAGCACAGCGCAAGACCGCTCCGGATGTGACGCTGGAAGGATCCTATGCGGACGCCGATGAATTCCGCGATGATCTGCTGATTCTGCTCGAATCTTTGAAAAAACACGGAGGCGAATGCGTCCGTGATCAGGTGGATATCATCTTAAACGCCTTGAAACTTTTCGGATTTCATTTCGTGAAAGTGGACGTGCGCGAAAACGCCTGTGAAATCGAAGAAGCGGTGCGCGAGATCACGGCCAAACTGCGCATCGACCGGGATTTTTCGAAATTATCCGAACCCGACAAAGTGGAATTGCTTTCCGAGTTGATCGCGCAAGCTCCGCATGCCAAGCTGAAAGAGGTGGCCCTCACCGCGAAGACGCGCGAAATCCTGGATACCTTTGCTGTGATTCATGAAATCAATACGACGGCCGAACCCGGAGTGATTGACCGCTACATTTTGAGCATGACGCGGCATAAGGCGGATGTGTTTTCGGCGCTTTGGCTCGCCAAGGAAACGGGGAATCAAAACTTGATGATCGTGCCGCTTTTCGAAACCATCGCCGACCTGCAAAATTGCGACCGGATGATGGAATCCCTTTACGCGGATCCGGTTTACAAAAAACATTTGAAGGCACTCGATTTTCGTCAGGAGATCATGCTCGGTTATTCGGATTCCAATAAAGACGGCGGTTTCTTGATGTCGAACTGGTGCTTGTACCGGGCCCAAAAGGATCTGACGGCCGTTGCGAAACAATTCGGTATTCAACAGACCTTTTTTCACGGTCGCGGGGGCACAATCGGCCGCGGGGGCGGCCCCGTGAACAAGGCCATTCAGGCTCAGCCGCGCGGGACGGTGGAGGGCCGGATCAAAATCACCGAACAAGGCGAGGTGATCCATTCCAAATATTCCAACCCCTTTACGGCGGAGCGCAATATCGAGCTGCTCATATCGGCGGTGATTCTCGCGACCTTAGTTTACCCTCAGCCGTCCGGGAAACAGAATCGGTGGGCGGAAGTGATGCAGGAGCTTGCCGAAACGGCCTACCGGCATTACCGCTCCTTTGTGTATGAACAAAAGGATTTTCTGACGTATTTTAATCAATCGACGCCGATCAATGAAATATCGCGGCTCAATATCGGCTCGCGTCCGGCGCGGCGGAGGGAGTCCGCCGGGATTGAAGATTTACGCGCGATTCCGTGGGTTTTCAGCTGGACGCAATCCCGCCAGGCGATCCCGGGATGGTTTGGTTTCGGGACGGCCTTCAACCATTTTCTTGAAATGCATTCCATGGCGGGGCTGTCCGTGCTGCGTGAAATGTATCAGGAATGGTCTTTCTTTCAGACTGTGATGGATTTGATGCAAATGAGCACTCAAAAAGCCGATTTGCACATGGCACGCCATTACGCCGGCTTGGTGGAAGACCGGGCGTTGGGCAAGCGGCTCTTCGGCATGATCGAAGATGAATATGAAGCGACCACCCACGCCATTGTGCTGATCACGCAGCAGAAACATATCCTGGATAATCAGCAGGCATTGCAGCATTCGATCCGCTTGCGCAATCCCTATGTCGATCCCATGAGCTACGCCCAGGTGGCGCTGCTTGAGTTGATCCGTAAACCGCATGTCAAAGACCGCGAAGCGCTCGAGCGCGCGATCGCCCTTTCAATCAGCGGCGTCGCCCACGGATTGCGAAATACGGGCTGACAGTGTAATATCTACCCCTTACATCCATAAGCGAGGCCTATCCGAATGCGTCTTTTACAACGTTATGTCCTTAGAGAACTGATACTCCCGTTCGTATTGTGCCTGGTGACATTGAATTTCATCTTCATGGCAGGCTACTTGGTGCGCGCGGCACAATTTATCATCGGCAGAGGCATTCCGCTGACAGACACCCTGTATGTGCTCATGCTGGCCATGCCCGGTATGATCGGCTATACCGTTCCGACCAGCGTACTGACGGCGGTGCTGATTGTTTTCGGCAATTTGTCACAAAACAACGAATTGCGCGCCATGAAGGCTTCCGGCGTGCATTTGTTCCATATCCTTCTACCTGCTTTAATCATCGGGATGGTGCTGAGCTTTTCGATGTTTGTCTTCAACGATCAAATTACCAGCAATGCCGGTTTTGAACTTCGCAAAGCCACGAAACAAATGCTGATCAAGCATCCGAGCGCTTTGATCGAGCCGGGGCGGTTTGTAAAAATCAATGACAACATTATCTTTCTCACCAAACGCGTGGAAGGCAACACGATGTATGACATCGTAGCCTATGAAGTGGGGGAATCGGAGAAGCCCGTCCGGACCATCATCGCCGAAAGCGGCGAGGTTATTTCGCGCAACAACGCTTCCGAAATCCTGATTCGGCTTTACGACGGAAGCATATCAGACACTGAAGACGAAGGAATTCACACCATGCAGTTTCAGACTTATGAATTTCCGACCATTGGGCAAGAAGACATCCGCAAGATGCAGAAAAAGAAAAGGGATTTTACGCTGGCGGAAATGTTGGTGCGCTTGGGTGATGTGGAACAATCCAAGGATGACCGGCGGGAATTGTGGACGGCTTTTCACCAACGGATTTCTTTTTCCTTGGGGAGTTTTATATTTGTATTTTTAGGTATCCCGATCGCCGTGCTGGTAAGGCGAGGAGAGATTGTCTTGAGTTTCGGGATCGCGATGGCCTCTGCCAGCTTCTATTACATCCTGTTTGTGGGCGCTAAGACGATGTCACTGCAAGGGTTCGCGCCGCCTTTCCTTGCCCTTTGGATTCCCAACATTCTCTTGTTTGGGTTGGGATATTTTCTCTTCCGCCGCTCTCTGGTCAGCTGAGCAGATGTTCCTCAACGCGGCTTTTTTTGAATTCCGCGTTTTACGATAGGCAGTAAATCAACCGGTTTTTGTAGCAGAAAATCCGGCTTTGCTTTTAAAACTTCTTGCAGGGAAGATTTGGAACTTTGTGACAGGTTAGGATAAACGGCGGAATGGATTTGCAGGGTATTTTTGGCTTCATTGGCTGCCAGAACGTCATCGGGCAAATCTCCGATGTAAAGATATCGCTTGGCAACTCCAAGCTTTTTGGCGGTTTCGATGATGGAATAAGGATGAGGTTTTCGGAGCGATTGTTTTAAAATTTTTTCCGCTTTTTTGACTTCATCCATGGGCGTCATGGTGTCAAATAAATCCAACACATTAAAGTGCCGGAGGGCGTATACCGCTTCAAAGCGGGAGCGTCCGGTCGCGATGCCGAGCTGCACGCCGAGATTTTTGATTTTTTCAAGCAACGGCCTCTTGAAAACCAACCGCTCGTTAAAAATAAGCCCCCGCTTGTTCCAGTACTCCGGCTCCTTTTTTTCAATCGATTGAAATAATTCTTTTCCCAAATAAACTTCTTGAAAGATGCGGCTGATTTTTTCAATCGTGATACCCGGAGGGCGACCGAACATTTTGGTGATTCCCGTTATACGCAGCGGACGGGTCTTCACTTTTTGCGCGAGTTTTTTGATGCTCATCACTTGTTTGAGACGATCCAGATTGCGTTTTTTGATCGGCAGACTGATCAAATAAACCAGCAATCCGTAACAGCAATCCCAGTCGTCGTTGAATCCGCCCAGAAGTTTGAATTCGTCGACATCCTTGGCGGTCAGAAGCATCGGGTCCGAAGAGCGCTTCATGGGACGGAACAGCGGTACGCTGCCTTCGGTGAGGTACATTTCAACGGTCCACCGGATGGCGTCAGTATAAGAGCGGCGGGTATCGATTAAAACATTATCGATGTCGAACACCACTGCATCGAATGCGGGGGCTTTCGTTTTCCTGTCGGGTGCTTTGGTCTGAATGGTTGGCATATCCTTCAGTTTATGAAGGGAAGGGTGTTCTGTAAAGGGAGAAATGTGATATAATTTCGGCTCTCATGAAACTGAATAAACGCAGCTCCATCATTACCGAAGGTCCTGACCGCGCTCCGGCTCGGGCCATGCTGAAAGCCATGGGGCTTTCCGACGAAGATATTGCACGGCCCATGATCGGGGTGGCGAACACCTGGATTGAGACCATGCCGTGCAATTTCCACCTGAGACGTCTGTCCGAGAAGGTCAAAGCGGGCATCCGGCAGGCCGGCGGCACTCCGATTGAGTTTAATACCATTGCCATTTCGGACGGGATCACGATGGGGACGGAAGGTATGAAGACTTCACTGATCAGCCGCGAGGTGGTGGCGGATTCAATCGAACTGGTGGCGCGCGGCCATTATTTTGACGGTCTCGTGGCCATTTCGGGTTGCGACAAGACCATTCCCGGTACGGTGATGGCGTTGGCGAGACTGGATGTGCCCGCGCTCATGATTTATGGCGGGTCAATCGCGGCGGGTAAATACGAAGGGCATGATGTTACGATTCAAGATGTTTTCGAAGCCGTCGGACGCTTCAATAAAGGAACAATGACGGAGCGGCAGCTTTGCGCCCTCGAAGACGTCGCGTGTCCCAATGCGGGTGCCTGCGGCGGACAATTTACCGCGAACACCATGTCCACGGCGTTTGCCCTCATGGGTATTTCGCCCATTTGGATCAATGAAATTCCGGCGATGGATGCCAAGAAGGATGATGCCTGTATCCGGGCCGGCGAACTTATCATCGATTTGCTGAAAAAAGATTTGCGGCCGTCCAAGATCATCACGAAAAAATCGATCGAAAATGCGATCGCGGCGGTGGCCATGACGGGCGGCTCCACGAACGCTGTGTTGCATTTGCTTGCAGTCGCGCATGAAACGGGCGTCAAACTTTCGATCGAAGATTTTGACCGGCTGAGCTCGAAGACGCCGCTCTTGGGTGATTTGAAACCGGGCGGGCGGTATGTGGCAAGCGATCTTTATGATGCGGGCGGTTTCCGGCTCGTGGCCAAACGTCTTGCCGATGCCAAATTACTGCATGCGGATTGTCTGACGGTGACCGGCAAAACCATCGGCGAAGAAGCCAAGGATGCCATGGAAATTCAGGGGCAGAAAGTTCTCAGGCCGCTCGCGCAACCGCTGAAACCGACAGGCGGACTCGTGATTTTAAAGGGCAACTTAGCGCCGGAAGGTTGCGTTCTGAAAGTAGCGGGCGAAAAGCGTTTAACTTTTGAAGGTCCGGCACGCGTCTTTGACTGCGAAGAAGATGCCTTTGAAGCCATCAAGAAGCAGAAAATCAAGGATGGAGACGTGATCGTGATTCGTTATGAAGGCCCCAAAGGGGGGCCGGGCATGCGCGAAATGTTGGGTGTGACCGCCGCGCTTGTCGGCGAAGGGCTAGGGGAAACGGTGGCGCTTTTAACGGACGGACGTTTTTCCGGCGCTACACACGGTTTAATGGTCGGTCACGTTGCGCCGGAAGCCGTGGATAAGGGGCCGATCGCCGCCATCCGCAACGGAGACATCATCCATTTTGACATTCCGAAAAGACGTTTGGATGTACGACTGACGCAAGGTGAGATCAGATCGCGGTTAAAAAAATGGAAAGCCCCCAAACCGCGCTACAGGTCGGGCGTCATGGCAAAATATGCCCGGCTCGTTTCTTCCGCTTCGCAAGGAGCGGTGACGAGTTGAATTTACTGAACTCAATTGAGGCGGGGTAGCTCAGTTGGTAGAGCAGAGGACTCATAAGCCTCGCGTCGGCGGTTCGATCCCGCCCCCCGCCATTTATCATCATGAACCTGCCTCAACTTTTCGAACGCGAACTTAAGAATTTTTCTTCCGTTAAATCCGGAGATAAAATTTTCGTGGCTTGTTCCGGGGGACCGGATTCGACCGCATTATTTCATCTGTTGCGAAGGCTTTCCGAAAAGTGGAATTTTAAATTAGGCCTGCTGCACTTTAATCATTATCTGCGTGGTGCGGAATCGCGCAAAGACGAACAATTTGTAAGAAAGCTGGCAACCGAATTTCACGTGCCGTGCATCACGGGCGGTAAAAAAGTGATGCGGTTTGCGCGTCGCGATAAAGAATCGCTTGAAGAAGCATCGCGCAAAGCGCGTTATCATTTTTTTGTGCGGGCTGCAAAAAAAGCGCGGATCACGAAGATTGCCTTGGCGCATACCTTGGATGATCAGGCGGAAACCGTGTTGATGCGCATGCTGCAGGGAACGGGGCTGAAGGGATTGCTCGGCATCCGCGGTGAGATACGGCTGGAAAAAGTACGGTTTTTCCGCCCTTTGCTGAATATTCTCAAAAGAGAAATCATGAATTATCTGAAGACAGAAAAAATCGTTTATCGCCTGGATTCAAGCAACACCTCCAGGCAGTTTCTCAGGAACCGGCTGCGCCGGGATTGGCTGCCGCGGTTTGCGCGGGAAGTTAATCCGCGTGTGGTGGAGGCCTTGGGACGTATCCCCGCGATTGTGAAGGAAGAATGCGACTGGATTGAGGCGTCGGAGAAGGAAGCCTGGCTGAAGACCTTCCGCAAGCGCCTCGGAACCAAGGTATATCTCAACCGTGAGTCCTATCTCAGCCTCCCTTCACCGGTGCAATTCCGCATTCTGAACAAAGCCCTTCAAAGTCTAGACAAACGCGGCGGGCTCGGATTTGACGCTTGGAGCCGTCTCCGCGCCGATTTGGCGAAAAAACGCATGCGCTGCTCCCTTCCGCGCGATATTGATCTTGATCTAACTCCTCGTAAGCTCGTGATTTACAAAAAAACGCGCACGCGGTAAAGAAGTTTGCTATCCTTATAGTAGCGTGATAAACTATCCCCTTTTCTAACAAGAGGTTACTGCAATTATGGCATCACCGAGACGAAGTGGTACAGGCGGGGGCAATATGAGAAGGCCCCCTCAAAAAGGAACGGACCCCGAAAAGAAGCGGATGATCGCGCTTTTGGCGATCCCGATTGTTTTCTTTTTGATTCTGCAGCTTTTTATTTTTCCCAATCTGGATGTGCGCCGAATCACGTATTCGGAATTTTATCAAATGGTGCTGCGCAATCCGGAAACGCTGGAAATCGAATCCTGCGAACTGGTCGAATCCATCGTGCGCGGGAAGCTCAGAAACGGTTCCTATTTTCAGGTCAATATTCCTCCCAGCGATCCGGAACTGATCCCTCTTCTCAGGCGCAACGTTCCCAATTTCACAGTCAATCCGCCTCAGGTATTTTGGCGCAACTTGGTGTATTCCGTCCTCCCGGTTCTGCTATTGATCGGTTTTTTCTGGTTTTTTGTCTACAGGGGTGTTCAGCAGGGCGGGGGAAAAATATTTTCATTCGGAAAATCGCGCGCTCGGCTGTCAGCCAAAGATAAAACAAAAATAACTTTTAAAGATGTGGCCGGTGTCGAAGAGGCGAAAGAGGAACTGCAGGAAATCATTGAATTTTTAAAAGATCCCCAGCGGTTTCAAAGATTGGGGGGGCGCATTCCGAAAGGCGTACTTTTGATGGGGCCTCCCGGAACCGGAAAAACACTTCTGGCCAAGGCGGTGGCCGGGGAAGCCAATGTACCGTTTTATTCCATCAGCGGATCCGATTTTGTGGAAATGTTTGTCGGCGTCGGTGCGGCGCGGGTGCGTGATTTATTTGAACAGGGAAAACGCGCGGCCAAAACCAGCGGCCGCGGTGCAATTTTGTTCATCGATGAAATTGACGCTGTCGGGCGGCAACGCTTCGCCGGCATCGGTGGCGGACACGATGAGCGTGAGCAAACCCTGAATGCTTTGCTTGTGGAAATGGACGGATTTGACACGCATGCCGGCGTGATTTTGCTCGGTTCCACGAACCGGCCGGATGTGCTGGATCCGGCATTGCTCAGACCCGGACGATTTGATCGCCAGATTGTGATTGAGCGGCCGGATATCAAAGGGCGCGAGGAAATTCTGAAAGTCCATATTCGTGAAATCAAATTGGGGCCGGACTGCGATCTCACCAAATTGGCGAAGCAGACGCCCGGTTTTTCCGGCGCGGATCTGGCCAACTTGGTCAATGAAGCGGCGCTGCTTGCAGCCCGGCGCAACAAGGAAACGGTATCACAGAGCGAACTCGAAGAATCCATCGAAAGGGTGATGGTGGGGCCCGAGCGCAAAAGCCGCGTGATTTCAAAGAAAGAAAAGGAAATCAAAGCGGTGCACGAATCCGGCCATGCCTTGGTGGCGTTGCTGCTTCCCGGCGCGGATCCGGTGCATAAAATCTCCATCATCCCGCGCGGTTACGGCGTCGGCGGGTACACGTTGCAGCTTCCCGAGGAAGACCGCAGTTTGATCTCTAAAAAAGACCTTCTTGACCGGATCACGGTTTTGCTCGGCGGGCGTGTTGCGGAGGAAATTTATTTCAAAGAAATCACATCCGGTGCGCAGGATGATCTTGAGAAGGCGACGCACTTCGCGCAAGCGATGGTTTGTGAATTGGGAATGAGTGAAAAGCTGGGTAATTTGACTTTCGGAAAAAAAGACCGCCAGGTCTTTCTCGGGCGCGATTTGATGCGCGAAAAAGATTATTCCGAGCAAACCGCCGTCATGATCGATGAAGAAGTCCGCGGCATCGTCGATCAATGTTATAAGCGCGCCAAGGACTTAATTCAAAGTAATATGGATAAACTGACCAGATTGTCGAATCAGCTGCTTGAAAAAGAAGTGCTTTACGCTGAGGAAGTTAAAGAAATCGCCGGCATCAACGGCCAATCCGGCGATGCTTCCAAAGCACCCGATTTACCGAAATCATAAGTTAAAAGGAGTTCCTTCCGCAGCCCCATGCCGTCCCGTGTGATTTGGAAAATCCAAAATCGCGAAATTCTTTTTGACCGCACGCTCATCATGGGTGTGATCAATTTAACGCCCGATTCTTTTTCCGACGGAGGGTTGTATTACAATTCCGATGACGCGGTCGCCCAGGCGCTTCAATGCACGGAGCAGGGAGCTGACATTCTCGATTTTGGTGCGGAGTCCACGCGTCCGGGCGCGCGCCCCGTTTCGGCCGAAGAGGAGCTGCGGCGCATCCTGCCTGTTTTAACCCGGTTAAAAAATTTGGCGGCCATTCCCGTATCCATCGATACAACCAAGCCGGAAGTCGCCCGCCGGTGTCTCGCGGAGGGCGCCGACATTATCAATGATGTGAGCGGTCTCAAGGACTCAGGGCCTGCGATGGCTCAAGCGGTGCGCGAATACCGCGCCGGGCTAATTTTGATGCATCGCCGCGGCGATCCGGAAACGATGCAATCTTTGGCCGCATATCATGATGTGACGGCTGAAACGATTGACGAATTGCTCGGCAGCGTGAATATTGCTCTGGATCACGGATTGGGATTGGAGCAGCTTGCGGTGGATCCCGGGGTCGGTTTTGCCAAGACTGCGGAACACAGCTTGCGCATTGTTCAAGAACTTGAAAAATTTCATGGATTTCAGCGCCCGGTTATTTTGGGACCCTCACGAAAATCTTTTATCGGAGCGGTTACGGGACGCGAAGTCGGGAACCGGGAATTCGGTACCGCGGCCGTCGTTGCGGCTGCGGTTGCCAAAGGGGTGCATATTGTGCGCGTCCACAATGTGGCCGCCATGCGGGATGTGGTGCGCATGGCCGAGGCCTTGAAGGAGAATCAACATGTCCGGTCACTCTAAATGGTCTTCGATTAAACATCAAAAAGCGGCCGTCGACGCCAAGCGCGGCAAGCTTTTTACGAAGATCATTCGCGAAATCACCGTTGCCGCAAAGACAGGGGGCGGCGACCCCAACTCAAACCCACGTCTGAGAACGGCCATCCAATCGGCTAAATCGGCCAATATGCCATCCGATAATATTGATCGGGCCATTAAGAAAGGTACCGGTGAACTGGAAGGCGTCACTTATGAAGAAGTGGTCTATGAAGGTTACGGCCCTCAAGGCGTCGCGGTTTATGTGGCGTGTTTGACAGACAACAAAAACAGGACGGCATCCGAAATCCGCAGCATTTTCAATAAATTAAACGGCTCGATGGCGGGACAGGGATCGGTCGCCTGGATTTTTGAAAAAAAAGGTTTTTTTGCCGTTCCCAAAAACAAGACCAGCGAGGAGCAGTTGATGGATGTGGCGGTGGCTGCCGGTGCCGAGGATTTAAAACAGGAGGGTGACCGTTTTGAAATCACGACCGGCCCGCAGGATTATTGGGCGGTTAAAGAGGCTCTGGAGCGTGCTGGAATTCCCGTGGAATCGGCCGAGATGACGATGATTCCAAAAAATGAAGTCGAAGTCAGCGCCGAATCCGCACGGTCGGTTCTCGGTTTGATCGAAGCCCTGGAAGAGCATGACGATGTTCAAAACGTCTATGCCAATTGCGACATCCCTGACGAGGTTATGAAGGAGGTTCAATGATCATACTCGGTGTTGATCCGGGAACACGGAGCACCGGCGTGGGGGTCATTGAAACCAAAGGGAACACCTACCGTCTTATTCATGTTGAAACCATCCGCATTCAGCCGTCACTGAAGCCGGCCGGCAAATTGCAATTCATCTATCACGTACTCAAAGACCGGATCGCTCGTTTCCGGCCCGATATTCTCTCTCTCGAGAACATTTTTTACAGCAAAGATATCCGGGCGATGGTCAAAATCGGTGAGGCGCGGGCTTGCGCGATGCTTGCCGCTTCCGAAGAAGGGATTGACGTGGTAGAATACCCTCCTGCCAGAATCAAGCAGTCTGTAACAGGCAACGGTTGCGCGACGAAGAATCAAGTGCAGCAGATGGTGAAGACGTTGCTGAATTTGAAAACAGCGCCGCCGGTTGACGGCGCGGATGCGTTGGCGGTCGCGATTTGTCATGTGCATTGTCATAAAACGCCGGGTAAAAGTCTCATGGCGTTGACATAAACATCGATTCGAAACTCAATTCGATTTTTCATCTCAGGTCCTTTCTTATGTATGAATATTTAAGCGGTCAATTGATTGAGAAAACACCCACCACGGCCGTACTGGATGCCCATGGCATCGGCTATCATGTGACCATTCCGCTATCCTCTTATGAGCGTTTACCCGGGCCGGGAGAAACCGTCCGCTTGTTTATCCATTTCGTGGTCCGGGAGGATGCGCATGCCTTATTCGGTTTTCTGACTGAAGAAGAAAGAAAACTTTTCCGGCTGTTGATATCCGTATCGGGCATCGGACCGCGCACGGCTGTCACAGCCTTGTCCGGAATTCCGGTTATTGAATTGAAGAAAGCGATCGTTCAGGGGTCGCTTGTGACATTGCAAAGCATTCCGGGCATCGGCCGCAAAACGGCGGAACG
>JBFHCO010000031.1:0-16509 GCA_041585205.1 Candidatus Omnitrophota bacterium
CCTCCTGAAACGGGTTAAATGCTTCTTATAAACTATCGACCACAAAACCGTATTTTTCAAGCGGTGAGAGAAAGCGGCGCAGGGGATGAATATCAGTGGTTTTTGTCTTTGTCGGCGGGGGCGTTTTTGAGGCTTTTGGTGGTGACGCGGTCCAGGTAAGAGAGATCTTCGACATTGACGCGAACGGATTCGCCCTCTTTGACGAATTGCGGCACGAGGATTTTGACGCCGTTTTCAAGCTCCACCTCCTTATAGGTGGAATCCCCTCCGCCCTTCACGGCCGGCGGGGCGCTTGTGACTTTCAGCTCGGCCACTTTGGGGAACGCAATCGCAATGGCTTTGCCTTCCGCGAACTCGACGTCAATTTCCATGCCTTCTTTCAGAAAGGCCTCTTGTTTGCCGACGGCCTTGGCCGGCAGATTGAACTGTTCATAATTTTCCATATTCATAAATACAAACTGGTCGCCGTCTTTGTAGGAATACTGCATTTTGACGCGGCGCACATCAATCTCATCCGCCGATTCTTCGGCGCGCAAACTCTTCTCTTGCATGTTGCCGTCTTCAAGATTCTTGAGTTTCAGATGCACCGTCTTGCCGAATTTGCCCGTCCCGCGGATTTCCTGGGAAAGCACCTTGCAGAATTTATTATTGATGCGGAGCACGTTACCGACGCGGATCTCAGTGGCGACTTTCATAATATCCCCTTTCGCTTGTTGCAGCCATTATACGCGCATAAAAAACATGCAGCACGGATATTTTACGCGGCATGCGCAGCACCGTCAGAGTTTTGAATATAGGCTGCGGTGGACAGAATATCCGAATCCATGGCTGAATCGCGCACCACACTGACACTGCCGATGCCGGCCGCAGCCGGATAGCCCGTCCGCGGATTTATGATATGTCCGAACTTTCGACCCCTGATCATGACGAAGCGCTCAGTTTGCCCTGAAGTGGATACGGCGTTGTTGTGGAGCGTGATCATCTCGAGTATTTTCCGGGGATTTGCGGGATCTTGAATACCGAAGCGGGTCGGAGTTTTCCCTGAATAGAATATCGTGCTGCCCGAGCTGACCACCGCTTCTGTCACGCCCCACTCCCTTAACACACGCACCGCGCAGTCAATCGCATAGCCTTTTCCGGCGGCCCCGAAATCGATTTGCATGCCGGGGCGGCTGAAAAAAACAGTTTTGTTATGAGCATCGAGCATCAAATGGCGAGAACCTGTTTGGCTTAATGCGCATTGAATTTCTTCATCCGTCGGCGGCATGTTTTTCTTTTCGGCATGCTGCCAAAGCCGGGTCAAAGGTTCAAGCGTAACATCAAACGCTCCGCCGGTTTCTTCGCTTATGCGCTTGCATGTCAAAAGCAAATCAAACACCTCTTCTGAAACCGTTACGGGGCGCAACTCAGCCAGGCGGTTGATTTGAGACGTGACGCTTGACTCGGAAAATTTACTGAGCAGCTTTTCGATACGCTTCATTTCGGTGAAGGCGGCCTCCGTCGCGGCTTCCGCTGCATGGATCTCCGGATGTGAAGCTTCAACCGTAACAAAACAGCCCATCATGAAACGGATGCGTTTAATTTGCATAAAAGGTATTGAAGACATAAATCATTTTGCGGACACCGTCGGCCATGCCCCGTGATGAAATCGAGGCCCCGGTCACACCGCGAATGTCTTTTTGAAAGCGGATTTCGTCTGTCTGAGATTTGCCGATAAATTGTTTCAAGAAACGTTTTTTGGCGACCGGCCTTCCGCGTTTTTCCTGATACTCAAGCACCAGGACGTCGCGGACGGAACCGTCCGGTTCCAAAGCCAGCATGTAATAAATGGGACCCCACTTCCCGTCCACCACATCGACGGCGGCATAACCCGTCGGCTTTCCCTCCTTTTTGGCGACGTAAAACCGGAATTTTCCGGTGTCGCCGGGATGAAACGATATTTCGGCCTTGGTTTCGATTTCTTTGATTTGATGGTCTGACAGGGTCTTGATTTCCTCTTCATACGACTCCGCCTCGGGCAGGAGCACCTCCAACGCGTTCTCAACCGAGATCAGCACTTCGGCATAAACTTCCGCGGTGATACCGCTCAGCACTGAGATGCTTTGTCCGAGTATGTATTTGCACCAGATGTTATGCGCCAGGGTAAAAGGCGTCAGAAAGATAAAAATAAGAAGACCGGCCGCAGAGACAGCCGATTTTTTAAGGACGGGCATGAAGGCAACCTAGCGCGGCGCTTTTTTACGCCACAAATCCGACTGAATCAGCGTGAAAAGCAAAAGAAACGTGAGCGCTAAAAGCAGGCCGCTTGCATAAAGCGAATAAGAAAAGAAGACGTGCACCCGAATCAGCCATTGCGAACTGATATCCGCCACAATCAACATGGGGATCAGCACGGCAACCGCTTTCTTGAGCCGTTCGGGGTAGGAGGAGAAAAGAAACAGCATGCCGGACACCGTAAAAATGCCGAAAAACCAGAAAAGATGCTGAAAGGAATGCTGCGTCAATTCAATCACATCCATGATGCGGTAGCCGTCCGCAATCACTTCCAGTTCAAAGGCCGTGTCATTCCAGATGCTGCCCAGCAGCGTCAGATAACAGAGTCCGGCCACGAGCAGCATCAGGCCCGCAAAAAGCCTGATGCTTTTCGGCATTCTTGAAAGTTCGGGCCACGCCTCCGGGGCATGACCCGGTCCGAATCCGTATTCGTCTTGCATGGCCATATTTATCGGCTGGTCCTTGACACAGCTTAAAATCCCATGGCAATCGAAGCGATAAAGCCTTCGTTGTCGCCGCGTTCGAGGGGTTCATACCGGGTGAAATTATTTTGATATTCCAGCTTGAGCACCCAGCTTTCCACCGGCCGGTAGTTGAGGCCGAGCGTAAACCGCCATTCTTCGTTGTTGCTGCCGCCGACCGCGTCTCCGTCGTCGTCGATTTCAGCCCAGTCAAAACGACCCACCGCAGTGAAGGTCGGATTCGAGAAGGATTTGCCGAGGAAGGTATCGTTAAGGACATCAAACCAAAAGTGATAATTGGTTTGTATATACATGCCTTGCAAATGATTCGTGATATCGCCCGTACCCATACCGTTGATGCGCGGCGATTCCTGAGTGCCGAAATAGGCCCATTCCCCGAGCACTTCCAAAGGCCCCCATGTGGTCAGGAAGTCAAGTCCGATTCCTTTTATGGAGTCTTCTTCTCCGTTAAAGGCACCCCAATAACCGCTCAAGCCCACTTCATGGCCAATGGATGGGCTGAGAGTCAAGCGGCCGACAAGGGATTTCTGATTATTATTATCTTCTCTCAAGCTACCCCGCGCACCGCGCAATCCCGTGTCCGAGAAGCCGTCGTCAAAACCATTGATAAAGTAGAATTCATACCCGACTTCTAAATCTTCATAATTTCCGAGCGCGGGGTTGAACGTGCCGTGAATGCCGGCGCCCGCTTCGGTCCAGGTGGTCGGAATAATGTCGCGCGCTAAAATCGGGCGGTCGGTTAAATCCTGTTGGTCCGAGTCGTGATACAGGTTATAGCGGCCGAAAGGTATCAGAATAGCACCCGCGCGAAGGGTTAAGGCTTCGCTGATGACATAATCGAACCAAGCCTGCTCGATTTCCAATTCCTCCCCGCCATGTTCGACTTCCAGCTCCGAGAAGAATTTTAGTCTTTCTCCAATTTCGGCGCCTAATGCGAATACCCAGCGGTGCTGGTCAAAAGTCGAGTGCCTGTTTTGGAAGTTTTCCAACTCGATATCTGCGTATCCGCCCACACTGACTGTGGCGAATCCGTCGGAAGTCTCCGCAACCAAACCGCCTTTTTGGAAGGGACCTTGCTGACGCCCGACATAATCAACGCTGATGCCTCTATCTCCGGGTTTTTGGTCCGGTGCCGCGATATCTTGACCGCGCTGTTCCTTGAGCTCCTGAATTTGCGTTTCAAGCGCGGCGATGCGCGACTCATAACTTTCGCGCATTTGCTTGATTTCAATCATCACGGTTTGCAAGTCCGGCGGCAAGACTTCTTTGGCCGAACCGGGCGCTTGAAGATAAAGGGTTGCAAGGAAAAATACGATTGCAAGGCGGACGAACTTCATGGTGTTTATAACTCCTTCGTTGGGTTGATTAAGTTAGGGTTAGGAAATCGTGACTTTTTCTTGTGCTGATCCGGCTAATGCGGGTTCTCGATTGACTGCAACTGAAGATTGAATCGGCATAACGGGCCGTGAGGCTTTCCGTGTGCGTTCTAAAATCCACATGGAGATGAGCCATAATCCGCAGCCGATGACGGTGGCGTTGGCAAACAACTTACCGTAATACCCTTCCAAGGAATAAGGTTCGCTCCATATGTGCAGCGCTTCACTTGCGGGCAAAAGACCGGTCTCGGTGAATTCGTGAAAGGCTTGAAACGCAATTTGAATCGTAAAAAGCAGGAGATATACGGCGGTGACTTGGAAGAAATGCTTAAGATTGATCAGATACCCAAATTGCTGCCAAAGATAGGCTATGGCCGTGGCGGCCAGGATGCCTAAAAGGACGCCGCTCACAATCGCGGCATCCTGGACCTGGAATAAAAGCAGCGCGGTTTCCATGCCTTCGCGGCTGATCATGATAAGCGTAAAAAGAAAAACACCGAGATGCGAGGCTTCAAGGCTTGGTTTCGCGGTGGCTTTGGATAAATGATTTTCAATATCTTGTTTCAGCTTCGGCCCGATTTTCCACATGTGGACGACAAAGGTCGCGACTAAAACAACCGTCACGAGGCCGAAAATGCCTTCCCACAGCGGCATATTGGCTCCGGAGGTAAGCCACAGGGCATACCCCAAGCCGGCGCTGGCCACAACGGCGCCGAAAACACCCCATGCCACCGCGCCGATTAAATGATTCTGCGCGGTTTTCCTCAAGTAAGCCAATGTAATTGCCACAATCAAAAACGCTTCAACGCCTTCTCTTAAAACAATCGTAAATGCCTGCCACATGGTTCGGGTTTCCTTTCGAATGTAAAAAATAACCGGGAGCTTCGATTCTCAGAAGGGGGTTATGAATCAAAGCCCCCGGCGAATGATACCTTTTAACTCACTGACAATTCTTGCACGCTCCGAACAGGCGGTGATCATGAAAGATCAGCTTAAACCCGTGTTTGGCGCAAACCTCATCCTGCAGCTGCTCGATTTCTTCGCATGCGAACTCAATAATATTGCCGCAGCGCACGCACACCATATGGTCATGATGACCCTTGCCCGTGGTACGCTCGAAAAATTCTTTTTTTCCTTCGCCAACCGATTTTTGAATGACGCCGCTTTCCAAAAGCAGCGGAAGCGTGCGGTACACCGTGTCGCGCGAGACGCGCATCCCCTTTTTCTTGAAGCGCGCGTAAAGCCCGTCGGCATCAAAGTGATCTTTCAGCTTCATCACTTCGTTGCAGATATTTTCTCGCTCGAGAGTGAATTTCAGGCCCTGCTCCTCCAAGAGCCGCTTGAAGAGCGCCTTTTTTTCGCCGTGATCTTTCGTGTTTTTTGTCGCGATTTGGGATACCATAAACGTTGTTCAGATCCTGTCTAATTCAGACTGTATCTTAATTGGATAAAATCTTACTCAGACTCAGTCTGAATGTCAAATCTTATTTTATCGCCTGCTCCCCTCTTGCATATTGGCTAAGTCTAGCTACAATAGCGCTTTCCTGACAGGCGGGATTAGCATAGTGGTAATGCGCTGGCTTCCCAAGCCAGCTAGACGGGTTCGATTCCCGTATCCCGCTTATCCTTAATGGATAAGCACTGCGCCGTCACTTCTAAGGAGTGACGTGTACGGCGCTGCGCTTCGACCAACGTACAAGGGAATCTCGACCGCAGCTCAAAACCTCAAGTTTTGAGCTTCTTGCGGTGCCAAAGCACAGGCTTTGGCATACCCGTATCCCGCTGATTCATAGTGAATCAGCACGGTAGCGCCACTTCTAAGGAGAGCCGTGTGCGCTACCGCGCTCTAGGTATGCTTTACCACTGCGCCGTCACTTACACCCATCCGCACAGCGTGTAACAACTTGTCACAATTTTAACGCTAAAAAAAGTGACCCTCCCTCGAGATTCCGCTTGGCACGCGCTTTGTAATTACTAAGGCGAGAGTTGCAAACCAATCAAAGGAGGGATAAGCCATGGACGAATTGATGAAAAGAACACATGACCTGTGGGATCCCTTTCGGATCCTTGAGGATTTTCAACATGACATCAACCGGGTCTTTGACCGTTCTCTGCAACGCAAAGGGAGCTGGGACCTTGGTTTTCAACCGGATATCGAGGTGCGCGAGGAAGACGACCGCTATCTGGTCAGCGCCGATCTGCCGGGCTTTAAGAAGGAGGATATCAAGCTCACGGTGGACGGCAACACGCTGACGCTTAAAGGCGAAAGAAAATCACATAAGGAAGTGAAGGAAAAGGGCCGCTACTTTTCGGAGAGGACTTACGGTTCTTTTCAGAGGTCGGTCGATTTTCCGACGGAATTGCAGGGTGATAAAGTCCAGGCCGCTTATAAAGACGGGGTGCTGGATATCACCTTACCGAAATCGGAGCATGCCAAACGCAAACAAATCGATATTAAGGTCCAATAAACCCGGCTCGGCTGAAACGGCTCCGCAGGCTTGATCCGACACCCGCGGGGCCGTCTTTTTTTTTAAATTTAATCTTTTGATCCCGCCGGTCGATGTATATCCATAATGAAATTCCCCATACTTTTATCCGGATTTCTTTCGATTTCCCTGCTGATTTCAGGCTGTGCCACCAAGCAGGGCCCTAACCTCATGCAGGGCCAAAGCCTCGATTATAATGAACAGTTTATCCGTGTTCAAAACGAGCAAATGCTCCTCAATTTGGTCCGCCTCCGATACGGAGATATGCCGTTATTCCTCGAGCTCAATTCCATTGTCACGCAATATTCCATAGAGAACAGCATTGATATGTCCGCTTTTACCACGCTCATGAATGCGCACGGCGCGAAGGCGGCTGCCAATACGACGACGCGCGCGGATCTCGGCCGTACCTTTGCCGAACGGCCGACCATTTCATATACGCCGCTTCAAGGGGAGGCTTTTGCCGAACGTATCCTTTCCCCTATTTCGCCTCAAACCATAGTGCTTTTATCCCAGTCGGGTTGGAGCATTTCGCGCCTTTTGACGCTTTGCGTAAAACATATGAATGGCATTGAAAATGCCTTGGCCGCCTCGGGACCGACGCCGGATCAAGAACCCGTCTTTGAAGAATTCAAAGAATTAGTGCGGTCTTTGCGCGAGCTTCAAAAAGCGGGAATCCTGGTGGTTGAAACCGAGGGGGAAAACGGCAAGCCGCTTACCTATATTATTTTCCGGGATGTGCGTCAGGCGAACCCGCAAGTTCAAGCGGAACTCAAGAAAGTGCGGTCGCATCTGGGATTAAATCAGGATAATTATAAATTCAAGATAGCGCATTCCGCCGTCAGAAAAAATGGCGAGGAAATTTCGGTAAGCACGCGTTCCCTTCTGGGCGTGCTCTTCTTTTTATCCCATGCGGTTCAGCCCCCTGAGGAGCATAAAGCGCGCGGACTCGTTGCCGTAACCCGTTCGGATGAGGGCCCCGCCTTTGATTGGGCTCAGGTTCTCGGAGATTATATGACCATCTATTCGGGAAAAGACAAGCCGGCTGACAGTTTTGTGAGCGTGCGCTACCGCGACCACTGGTATTACGTCTTAGACAATGACCTGAATTCAAAGGCCACTTTCGGACTCGTCAATTACCTCTTTGCCTTACAGGCCGCCGAGGGCGACGGCCGTTCTCCGCTACTAACGATTTCTGCGGGTGCTTAAGTCTTATTTTTTACGCAAAGATGCGGCCAAACGCGCCAAATCCACATTCCGCTTATTCGCACGTACCATACGCGTGATTTCAAGTTCGCCGGAGGTTTTTGAGGTGCGGCTCAGCAGCACGAGCAGTTTTTCATTGGCGCCGAAGCGGTAATCCGAGGCCGGTTTCGCGCTTCGAAAAGAAGTCAAAGGCGGCAAAGTTCCCTGAATCAGCTCAATCTCCCTGAAATTCATGAACGTGACCGGAACCGGCATTTGCCCGAGCCCCGTCATTTTGGTCGATACGGATGCCAGCTCCGCCGTAAAGACCAAGTCGGTTGCCTTCAAGACTTCAAATAAGTCCTCTCCCGCCGCTTCCGACTCTTCCAGGGCCGCCGTTTCGGGGATATTCAGGATTTCATAGGCCCTTTTCTCTTTGGCAGGAACGGCCGCATTCGCGTTCCCCATATTCAGGTTCGCGACACACAGCCATAATAAAACCACGGCCCCTATCTTCATACTAATTATCTTAGCATCTGAAGTCGCGGTGGATATGATTTATGGATAAAAAACATCTGTGACGCCGGCGGAATTAGTTGAAGGTTAGGACCACAGATTAGCCCTCCTTAAGGTCCAAAGACCTCTCGGTTCACCTTACTGCTCACGTTTCCCGCTTCCGCTTGCACGGAATTTGGCGCGCCGTATTTCCGGTTAAGGATTTACGGCTACTTAGGCTGCTTCCGGTGCCGGAGCGGCGGCTTCCACGAACAACACTTCATTGGTTGTGTCATCCGTGCCGACCGTCACATCCTGCCCGATTAAGCTTTCCGGATCCGTGATACCGGCCGGCCAAATCGTTGCATCAGAATAAGACACAACCGAGCTGCCTTCCGGAGCGGAAACAGAAAGAGTCTTTGCGACCGGGTCCACATCCAACAAGGTGCCTTGCACATTGCCCGCAAAAGCGGCGCCCTGAAGGATGAACAAACCCGCTGCAATAACCGTAAGAGCGAGACGAACATGCTTCATAAAATATCCCCTCCCTTCTTGAGTTGGACATTAAAAAAGCCTCTCGGTTTTATTCGCCGCACCCATTAATCAAGGTGCCACAAATCAAAACCTCAAGGCTTATGCTTTTTTTACCGTCAGGCGAAGGCCTAACCCTTCCACCTGCTATCCACGCATCAACTTATCCAGATGATGCAACCCCGCCTCGCGGCCGGGTTGTGTGGGATGTCTTTCGGATGTCTACCCTCCAAGACGATTCTAAAATCGTCTGAATCAATAATAGATCATTACGGAGGAAAGTCAATAGCCCGAAAAGGGGCCGAAAATCAGCCCTCTTTACGGGCCTTTTCGGTGACCCAGAACTCCATATAGCGCCCCAACATAAGGCGGGTTTGGGCATCCAGGGCCGGGAGAGCTCCGAGGAACATAAAAACCCAAGGCAGGAGCAGCCACTGTAAAATGAAGATGATTTTCTTATACCAGGGCCGCTTGGCTTTCCTCTTGGGAAGGATGAGAAAGCTCAAAACAATCGCCACAATCAAAGCCCCGAGCGACAGGTTGAAAATGATGCCCGCAATGCGCGGCGCGCTGTAATAAATGACGGTTCGCGAAAATTCCCTGCCGGATGAAAAGGCGGTGATCAGTCCGAAGACGGCCGGGATAAAGGCCCAAGTGGCCCAAGAGACATGGCCTTCAAAGAGCTTGAAAGCGAGGCGCCATTGATGATAAAGCGAAATCGTTTTCGATTTCATAAACGCGCGCATCACGACAGGAAAATTTTCAACTCCCCAAGCCCAGCGGCGTTTTTGCTTGTAAACATTGACGGCGGTTTTCCACCAGGAACCCGCATCCACCACGTCCATGGAGAGCGTCACGTACAGCGGCACGACGCGATAACGCCCGTCAAAATGAATATACGCCTTCCAGAAAATGGAGGAATCGTCCGAAATCATGTCCCGCGGCCAAAAACCGATTTCGGCGAGCGCCTTAAAACTCATGCTGTGACTGGAAAAGGTCACCAGCTTCTCGGGATTGGTCGCCTCAATCATCTGAAAGAAGGAGGCCCCCATTTCAAGGATGCGTGAAAACCAAGGCGCCTGCCAAATGTTGTTGTGATAGACCGGGATAGGCTGGAAGCTGCAGCGCTCGCGGTCCGGTTGAACGAGATATTGATAGGTCAGACAGGCAAAGTAGTCCGAGCCGACCACGGTGTCCGCGTCAAAGCAGGATACAATCACGTTTTCCAGAGGAATCCGTTTGTCTTCGAAATACCGCAGCATTTCTCTGCCCGCATAGGAGACATTGGCGCCTTTGACGCGCGCCTCCCCCGCCAGACCGTCGGGATGCTCGACGATTCGAAAATCATAGAAATGCCCGGCGTAGCGCGTAAGCATGTGCTGAGCCCCCTGCTTCACCTCGGCGGAAGCCCTCTCCTCAAGCGCTATGACAACGAGCATTTTGGAAGAAGGAAATGCGCCTTCAGCCAGACTGCGCATGCCGGGCTCCAGCACGGCCGCGCTTTCTTTCGCCACGGGGATAATGACCAGATGCAATAAATTTTCATAAAGCGGAACCTTCGAACCGCTCAGGCGGAAGCGGTTTAATTCGGCCTGATAGGCACGCTCGGAAATCCAGCGCTGCCAAGCGCCTGCCTCAAGCGTTATTTTCTCACGGTCAGCCTCGGTCTCCAGCAAGGCAACCTGCCGTACGCGCCGCATCCAGTCGGTATGCTTTTCCGAGGCGAGACGCACATAGGCCATTAAGAGAAATAAGGTCAAATAGAGAACTCTCAGAATCCAGTACAGCAAAAAGGCAATCAGCAGGATGGCGGCCCACACCGGCTTGCAAAGCGACAAAATCAACAGGCTGATCAGAATGAGCCAGCTTGTGGCGCCGGGAATGATTTCAAGGAGGCGCTGGACCGGTCGCTCTGACGACGGAATATGCTTAACGGAATAATCAAATTTCATGAAGGCGTCCCGCTTTTTTGAGGCTGATCAAGTGTTTCAGGAAGCGTTAAATCCAGCAAAATTCGTTTTGGCAGAATTTCAAGTGAGCGCAGATAACCCGAATCGCGTTCCAGATAATAGAGCCACCCGCTTTTTTCGGAATAAAAAACGTCCGTATCTTCGCGGATGCGCGTGACGAAGCGCGGCTCTGCCTGCCGGTAGTCCTGGGCATAACTCGTTAAGATCACGTTGTCTCCGTCCTGAATCAGGACGTGCGAACCTTCGTAAACCCAAAAGGCACGGCGGATGTCGTGCCGGTCTTTGAGCAACCAGGTGAGTTTCGGCCCTCTTTCAAATAATTGGTCGTCATGCGTGCGCCTGTCCGAGAAGTCAAAAACTCCGGCCGCCTCATCTGTCCAGACAAGCAACTGCCGGGTTTGTTTATGATATTCAAAACCGCGCACCTCTTTGGCTAGCATCCGGTATGGCAGGCGGTTTGACAGGAGCTCTCCGTCTGAGCTCGTGAAGAGAACCAAATCACTGTCCAACTCTGTGATTGCATAAAACTCACCGGACGAAAAAAGTGTTCGGCTGATATCCGGATCGCCGACCGCGGTTGCGGACCCTCCCGAGATTCTGCGTCGCAACAAGGTTCCGTCCCGGTTTAAAGCGTAGACATGCGAACCCGTGACACCTGCACCGATAATATCGTCAAAAAAAGGCAGTGTGCCCGGTATTTCTTTCAATGAGACCTTCGAGAGAATGCCGCCCTGCAGAATAAAGGCGCTGTCTTTGCGGTTTTCGGGAAACCAGACTTGTTCAACGGTTTTCGCAGATATCGCAGGAAGTTCAGTGGTTTTTATCCGGGGGTGGTCGGGTTCAAGTATCATGAGGCGCTTCATATCGTCGCGCTTCAGACGGATAAGGACGGAGGCATTTCCGCGGCCGACCCAAATGTCCGTCACCTCATCTTCCCGAGAGACTTGCCCCTCCGGCATGACGGAAGCTTCCTTCCTGCGAAAGTCATACATATGAAGGGCCGCCGGCATTTGATCATTTCCCAGTATGAGATAGTCCATGTCCGGGATAAAAATCAGACGGTCGAAACGCTCCGCCAGAAGCGTTTCCTGATTCCATTGCTCGGGTATAAGCAGGATATGGTCGAGGACGGAGGCTTTTTCTCCCTCCACAATCACGCGCTGCGACCATGTCTTGTAGCCCTTGCGCTCAATCCGGAGATGATAGGGTCCGGGAAGGAGGTCGCGCACCACGGCAGGCGTTTTGTCCGTATAACGGCGCTTTCCCAAATACACGTGCGCCCCGTCCGGCACGGTCAGCACCGAGATGAGACCCGTTTTCACGACCCCCAATTCGCTGCCCGGTTTGTAAATGAAACCAAGCGCATACAAAATCAAAACCGGACAGGTCACGAGATAAATCAGCGTAAAAAGATAGAAAACAACTTTTCTCAGAATAACCATATTACTTTTTGGCGGATTTCACCTTCCCCTTGTCCCGGTGGCGGCTTTTTGATACTTCAATGATACTCAGCGCTTCTTTTAAATCATGCCACCCTTCTATTCCGGTTTTCTTCCGTTCCAGCTCCTTGTAAATTTTAAAAAAATGCTCGATTTCCTTCAGCAGATGCGGCGGCACGTCCTTGAGATTATGAATATGATTCCACAGCGGGTCCCGCACCGGCACGCAGAGGATTTTCTCATCCGGTCCCTTTTCATCCCACATTTTAAAAAGACCGACGGGACGCGATTCGATGACGCAGCCCGGAAATGTCGGTTCCCATACGAGCACCAGGGCATCCAACGGATCCCCGTCTTCGGCAAGCGTGTCCATGATAAAACCGTAATCGCTCGGATAATGCACCGAAGAGAAAAGCATGCGGTCGAAACGGATATATTTGTTTTTCACGTCATATTCGTATTTGTTTCTGCAGCCTTTGGTGATTTCAATCGATACCAGCACGGTATCGACATTTTTTTGACGGTTCATACAAGTGACTCCTGATGTTAGAAAGAATAAGAACGCCGGTGACCGGCAGCCTTCAATTCTAGGGGGAATTTCAGGGAATGCAAGAGGTGATGCCCCGGGGCTGGAACGCTGTGCTCGGAGAGTTATTTCTTGGCGAGCGTGCGCTTGGTGGCCAGGCCCGATCGAGCGGCGGCCTCTGCGACGGCGGAGGCCACCGCTTTGACCACGCGTTTATCGAAAATGCCCGGAATGATGTATTCGGGGTTTAGCTCCTTGGGGGAAATCAATTTAGCCAGGGCGTTGGAAGCGGCCAATTTCATGGCCTCGTTGATCTTTTTGGAACGTACGTCCAGCGCGCCCCGGAAGATTCCCGGAAAGGCCAGGGCGTTATTGATTTGATTCGGAAGATCCGAACGGCCGGTCGCAAAAATTTTGCAGTACTTGAAGGCCACCTTCGGATCCACCTCAGGGTCCGGGTTGGCCATGGCAAAGACAATGTTGTTTTTACGCATGCGTTTTAAATCCTGGGGTTTTAAAATATTCCCCGAGGACAGCCCGATAAAAACATCCGCGCCTTTCAGCACATTTTTCAGAGAGTCGTATTTTCTGTCGGCCGGTTGAGCATGAATCATACCGTAAAGATCGCGGCGCATTCTGTGCAGCCGCGCAAAACTCCCCGTGAGCACCGCGCCGGAACGGTTGCAGCCCGTGATGTGACGGGCGCCCGCGGCCAGCATCATGCGCACACAAGCAATGCCGGCGGCCCCGAGACCGTTCACCACAATGCGCACGGATCGAATATCTTTTTTGACGATTTTGAGCGCGTTTTTAAGCGCCGCGACGACCACCACCGCCGTCCCGTGCTGGTCATCATGCATGACGGGAATGTCGAGCTGTTCCTTCAGCTTGTCTTCAATCCGGAAACAGCGAGGGGCACTGATATCCTCCAAATTGATTCCGCCGAAAACGGGCGCGATTTTTAGAACGGTTTGCACAATCTCATCCTCATCCTGCGTCGCAAGGCAAATGGGCCAGGCATCCAGGCCCGCGAATTCCTTAAAGAGCATGGCCTTCCCTTCCATCACAGGCAGCGCGGCTTCCGGCCCTAAATTTCCAAGCCCCAAAACCGCCGAGCCGTCCGTGACCACCGCCACGCTGTTGCTTTTAATCGTCAGGTTGTAAACTGCGGAGGGGTGTTTGGCAATCGCCAGGGAGACGCGGCCCACCCCGGGTGTGTAGAGCATGGAAAGACGGTTTCGTGTCGTAATGGGAACCTTGTTTTGGATGGCGATTTTTCCGCCCAGATGCATGAGAAAAATAGGGTCTGAAACAGAATGGACATGAATGCCCGAAAGTTTATCGAGACGTTCCGTGATTTGATAGCCGTGTTTTTCATTGGAAACATCGAAAGTGACATCCCGGACCACACGGCCGCCTGAGACTTCAACCAAATCGACGCCGGCGACTTGCGCACCCGCTTTGGAAATGGCCGCCACCACCTTGGCGAACATGCCCGGCCTATTGCGAATTTCGAGCCGCGCCGTCAGGCGGTAGTTGGAATAGGGTACTTTTTCGCTCATGAATAGGGTCTCATTTTAATATCGCCAAGAGAGCGGAAAGCTTTATTTAAATCTTAACATGCGAAGGGGTTACGTGCCGGAAGGCGATTTCGGAGGCGCGCTATCTTTAGGAGCGTCACGATGCGCCGAATCGGGTGAAAACGCGGGGATGCAAACCGAAATGTACTCGGCGCCGGTCGGGAACGGCGTACTGTATTCGACCCACTCGCCTTTGCGGACTAAGACAGCTTGGCCCGCGCGCACATCCATGACGCCCGCGCGCGATTTCAGCCGCAGAGAACCCTTCAAGACGACGGAATATTCATCAAAATCGGGGGTTTGTCCGGGCTCCGACCAGCCGGCGGGACTTTTCATATGCGCAATACTGACCGCTTCGGTTTTCGAATTGACGCGGCCGACATATTCAAGAATCGTTTTGGGCGGTTTGCCTTCGGCTTTAATTTCTGACGCCGGACCGATTAAGCTCGGCATAATGACTCCTTCTAAGGTTGGATAAGTATCGGCAGATGCCGGAGCGGCCTTGATGCGCTTCTAAAACAAAAAAGCCCCCTCAGCCTAAGCTGAAGGGGCTTTGTTTGAGGGTTGTGGTTTATAACTTCACAACGTTTTCGGCTTGTTCGCCTTTGGGGCCTTTGGTCACTTCAAACTGCACCTTTTGGCCTTCTTCCAAAGACTTGTAGCCGGAGCCCTGAATCGCGCTGTGATGCACGAAAACATCCGGACCACCGTCACGGGCGATAAACCCGTAACCTTTTGCGTTGTTAAACCACTTTACTGTTCCTGTAGCCATTCTTTTAATTCTCCTTTTTCTTTGTTGATATAAGTAATCATGACAGGTCGAACTGGACGCGCTAAAAAACAAAAAACCACAGAGCGAATTGATCTTGCCCTGTGGCCGATCTCTTTCTACCCTCAGACTACGTGAGAAGAATGCCCTACCCCCAGAGTTTTGTCAAACTGATTTTTTCATGCCCGGGGACGGTTCACTGTAACCCCATATGTTTAAATAGCTTATGAACGGGTTGTCCCTCTAATCGGCTTGGAAGCTTTGCAACTCCTTGATTCTGAGACGCAATTTACCGACCTCATCCTCCTGTTTTTCCTTGAGGATAATCAGCTCCTTTACGCGCTCTTCCCGGTCTTTTGAGAAGTGAAACGGCATGCGCTTCTTCTCTTGTTCAAGGCTGGTCAATTCCTGATTGTAATTGAGGATTTTGCTCTCGCATTTTTTAAGCTTGGATTTGAGCTTTTGCAATTGCTGCCTTTTTTGCTTCGCTTCGGTATCGGCGCTGTCTTCGGAGGCTTCGTCTTCATCCTCCCCGGCTTCCATGCCGCCGGGCGGCGCATGATGATGCGTTTTAAGTTCGCGCAGCACATCCTCGGAAGGTTTTTCCTCACGCGCGTCGCATTCCAAATAGTAAACGTACTCTTCGTACGTACCGGGATATTTCACGATCCGGCCGTCCTTGACATCCAGAATGCTCGTGGCCACAAGGTTGACAAAGGTGCGGTCGTGGCTGATAAAAAAGACGGTGCCGCTGAAATGGGTCAAGGCGTCGCCAAGCGCTTCGACGGTTTCAAAATCCAGGTGGTTCGTCGGTTCGTCAAGGAGCAGCACCTGATTTTGCGAGAGCAGCAGTCCCGCGAGACACAGCCTTGCCCTTTCGCCGCCGCTTAAAACCGACACCTTTTTTTCGACGTCGGTGCCTTTAAACAAAAACGAACCCGCCAAATCCAAAATCTGCTGCTGTCCGACTCCGGCTGCCGCGACATGTCTCAGATGTTGATAAACGGTATGCCGCGGGTCGAGCCGTGCAAAAACATGCTGAGCATAATAGGCAAGCCCGAGCATCGCGCCCCATTGATACCGGCCGCCCTGCGGCTTTAGTTCCCCCGTAATGGTTTTTAAAAAAGTGGTTTTTCCCTGACCGTTGTCCCCCAATACCGCAACGCGCTGGCCGCGCTCAATTTCGAGGTTGATACCGGTCGCAACGCGCTTTTCGGGATACCCGATATCCAAATCTTCCACACGCAAAGCCACACCGGCCTTGGACTCAACCGGCGGGATACGGATTTTGGCTGTACCGGCCGCGTGCGCGATTTCAATCGTCTCCATTTTGGCCATTTGCTTCATTTTGGATTTTGCGCGCGTCGCGGTGGAGGCCTTGGCCTTAAACCGGTCG
>JBFHCO010000032.1:0-14895 GCA_041585205.1 Candidatus Omnitrophota bacterium
ACCTCGCGTAACACCCTTTCCAGATCCTGTCGCGTCGTTCCGTAGGAGGACAGATTGAACTTGTCCGTCAGATACTGCGTTAAGATCTTGTCGATTTCCTCAAAGTAGGTATGCGCCTCTTTGGTTTTGGAAAGTGCGCGTATTTTAGATTCCGCCTGAGACCGCGCCCGGCGGCGTCTTTTGAGCGCCGTGTCCTTCGCGAAAATCTTCTCGGTCCGTTGACGCCAAAGACCGAACACGATCAAACCTGTCAGAAAAAAATTCACGACGATCAAAGTTCGATAAACATACCGGAAGCCGGTCTGCGCCGCCTCGGACGGTATTTTTTCCCGTATGAAGCGAATATCCTGCCCTTCAACCTGAACGTCCTTTTTGAAGATCTCTTCGCGGCTCAAGATGGCCGGCATTTCAAACGGTTTGTCCGACGGCGCGACTTGAATCGGGAATTCCGGAGTCCGGAGCGCCTGATATTGGCCTTTCTGAGGATTAAAAAAACTGAAATCAATGGCCGGAACTTTCAAGGCGCCGGTAACGGTCGGAATAAAAACAATTTCGAACGTTTTCCTTCCGCCGATGACATTGCCTGTCCTGAAGAGCTGCGCCGTGGTATCGGATTCATAAACCTTGAATTCTTTCGCCTCCGGAAGCATCGGTTGTTTCAAAGTTTCGATATTCCCTTCACCTTCGATCACAAGGCGCATCGTTACCGGTTCATTCTGTTTAGCATCCTTTTTATCGAGCGTGGCTTCCATGCGGAAGTTACCGACCGCTCCCGTAAAATTAGTCGGTTTGCCGCGGTCCGGGAACGGCTTCACCTGAATCCGGATTTCAGGCGGCGTCAGTAAACGGTTCTCACGACGCGAAAAAAATCCCGACCCGCTGAAAAAACTGTCGCTGAAAAACTCATCAAAGATACTTTGGCGCTGAGGTTCTTTGCGGATGGAAACCTTAAGAACGCCGGGCTTAATGGTGTAATCGGCGGACGTCGTCGGAAAGAGCGCGATCTTTCGGACGCCCGCTTTGACATACCGCTTGCCGTCCACGCTGACCGTCTCGCGCCGAATTTCCTTTTCCATGGGAAATTCTTCGATCCAGAAACCGCTCAGTTCGGGTTCTTCGCTGAAGCCTTCATACCGCGTGTCATAACGCGTGTAAAGAGAATAGGTCAGTAATATCTGTTCATTCGGATAAACGGACGTTTTATCGACTGTCGCTTGAACAAAAAGATCTTCATCATTCGGCTGAAAGGCCGGAGGCGGTTCCTGCAGCGGAGGTGTCACGGCCGGCGGCGCATAAACCGGAGCCGGCTGCGTGGTCGAACCACCCGTCGAACGCGGCACACTCCCTTGACCGCCGAGTACCTCAATCGGAAGCGGTGAAGTTTGATACGTTTGATTGTTCACCTGTACCCGGATCGGAGCCAAGGTAAATTGTCCGGCCGCTTGCGGCATCAAGACATAGCTGAATTCAATCGTCGATTCCGAGACTCCGTTGACGAATGCGATACGGGATGCACGCCCGGTGTAGTAGGTATCAAAACCCTTAAATTCAGGCAGGCTAGGGGCTTGAATATTGCCTTGCGCCCCTATGATTTTGATGGAAAGGTGAATTTCCTCATTAACGCTAGCCGTTCTCTTATCAAGACTTGCGGTGACGCGGACATCCTGCGCGCCGGCTGAAGCACAGAGCGCAATCATCAACACGAAACCTGTAAAAAATTTGATTAATTGGGTCATTTTGGAACCAGAACAGGGATTCTATAAGAATCATAACATAATGTCAAATAACGAGTTAAGTAAATCCCGCTTGTCACGCAGTGTTTCCGATACCCGCTCTAACGCATTTGCATCCCTGATTTTTGCATGCAACCAAAAACCTTCGTCTTCGAATGAAGGCGGCGCTTCGATTTTTAAGTCGGCGGCATGCGGACTGATCGCGCGGGAAACGGATCGGAATTGTTCCTCGACATTGCAAAGCTGCGGAAAACGCAAGGAGCGAGCCAACTGCAGTACCCGTTCGGACTTCGTCCGGGCGTCCCACTGTGCATGGTTTAAAATCGTGGCAATACCGCTCCGTTCAAAAAAAGCCGTTAAATCCTTTTTCTCCAGCCGCATCAAATCCGATAGCCATTCCGCCAATTGCCCCCATTGACTGACCGTGAAAGCCGTGAAAGGCACAAGTTGCTTCGCGATGCTGCGCTGATCTTGCGCGCTGAATTTTGCCAACGCCGCCGCACCCCGGAACGGGATGCGGCCGGAAGCGATACATTCAAGCAATCCGGAATCCAAGTTCCCTGCTTTCAAATATTCACTTAAAACATGCTTTTCCGGAACCAACCCCATCGCCGGCATCAATTCTTCGATCACAAACGCCTCCGGTAAACGGAACTTTACACACGTTTTTTGAAGCGCGTACGCCCGGTCCAGATCCGGCCACGTTTGATTCCAATTCGAAAAAACGGCGGCGAGCCATAAGTCTTCCGCCTCTTGTTCGCCCCGGATTTCAAGCGCGTGCAATGACTCCATCTTCAATTTCTTTGCGATATGGGTGCGTTTGTGACCCGCCAAAAGAATTTTATTTGCTCCGCCTGTCACGATCACGGGCGAAAGCATGCCCCTTTTTTTGATCGATTGTTCAAGGGCAGCATCGTCGCAGCGGAACCGCAGGCAATAACGGTCATCCGAGGCGATTTCATCTAGGCCGACTTGCTTTAAAATGATTCTTTCCATTCCTTTTCCAGTTGAGCGGGCGTCAGTTTGAGGATACTGTATAAGGCCTCTTCGGAAGTCTTCTTGTGAGCGAATTCAGCCAAGATTCTTTTGATGGCGAATAAACCGTACCGGCTGACCATGTATTGTACTAAATGATGGGATTGGGCATAGAATAAATTTGCGAATAGGGGGTCTTCTTTGCCGGTGGTGATTTCCTCCGTCAACAGCTGCTCCAGCGGTAAAAGTGAATTCGTTTTAACGGCCGCGCGGAAAACAATGGGGTCTTCCGGCCGGATCTGATGCTCTTCATATTCCGCCAAACCTTCGTTGATCCATGCCGGGGCATGCCCCCCGCTTAATTGCGCCACGATAGCGTGCGTCATTTCATGCGCCGCTATCGCCTGAATTTCCTGCTCCATGAAACCGACCGGGTAGACGGGCATCCGGATTTTACCGTCATAAACACCGGTGATCCAATGCGGCAATTCGGTGATTTCTTTAAAATGTTCGCCGCTGTATAGCAGCACGGTGACGGGTTGTCTGAAATAATGTCCGAATGCCTCGGATAAGCGGTCATAGGTCGCGCTCAATAAACCGCTCACGCGCGTCACCTCTTCATCGCTTAAAGCGCCGTCGTATTTGAGAATAAAATGTTCCGTCTCATAGGTCGACATCGCCTGCTCGGTATGAAATTCGCGGTCCATTTTTTCGAGTTTTTCCCGTAAACCGCCGCTCGGCCTGATCCGAAAAGCCTCACGGTATCCCTTGCGCGCATCTTCCAAATTTCCATCCAAGTAATCGATGTCCGCCAACAACTCATATGCGAATGAATTTCGTTCATCGTAAATAATCGCTTCCGCCAAGGCGAGTCGGGCCAGTTCATAATCCTGCCGCTGATAATGATCCACCGCTTGATTATAAAGTTCCACGGATATGGGCGTTTTTGGAAGCGATGCATCGCCCGCTTTTTTCATAAAAAACCCCCTCAATTGCGCCCTTTGGCGGCGGGCAATAACTCGTTCTTCGTTCAACGGATCGAATTCTTCTTCGCCCGGCAACGGGACGGACGCCATCGGCAGCAACATTAAGGTCGCAACCAAAACGATGATTGATTTTTTAGGGCGTTTCATGAGACACCGGATTTCCATCGTAAAGTATAACGCGTGGAGAGAACTCGGGTGATTTTCTTAAGCGGACATTTGCGCCATGCGAATCCGCTTGCGAATGGCCGGATGATCGTAGAAAAACCATTCGTACAAAGGATTCGGATCCGGATCGGCTAAATTGACACGCCCAAGTTTTTCCATGCATGTCATGAAGGCATCTCTTTTCGGAAATGCCGCCAAGGCAAACCGGTCCGCCGCGCGCTCGCGCCATCTCGAAAATCCGTTTTGCAGCGGCATGAGAATCAAACTGATGGCGTAAAAAATGAGAAACAAAATCGGCAGGGCCGCGATATCCCCCGCTCCTTCAAATCCAAATATACCGGCGAGCGGATCCAGCGCCCGGAACGCGATCCAGAAAGAAAAGAAGGAAATAACGATCCCGAATACAAGCGATTTGATAATATCCCGGTGTATGAAATGACCGAGTTCGTGCGCGACGACCACCTCGATCTCATCATCCGTGAAATGTTCAAGCAGCGTATCGCTGAGCACTACGCGTTTGGTCTTCCCGATGCCCATAAATGCCGCGTTGGCCTTCTTGGTCGTTTTGCTCAGATTCAGGGAATACACGTTTTCAACCGGCATTTTATAGCGGTTCGCCAAATCCAATATTCTTCTTCGCAAGGCGTCTTGGTTCAGCGGACTGTATTTATAAAAAAGCGGCACAATCCAAACGGGAAATATTTTTCCGACGCCGTAACTGACCAGGGCAAAACCCGCCCATGCCATCAGCCACCAGGTATCCGGAAAATTCCAAATCAGCGCGAAAAGAGCCTCGATCAACAACAAAGAAAAGACGAATGAAAGCAGCGATTTTTTCAGAAATTCCTTGAACCATGCCGCAAACGTTTGATTCGAGAGGGCGTATTGATGCTCCAAGATAAAACCGGAATAGATGGAAAACGGAAAATCCAAAACCAGTAAAAAGAAACTGAAGAAACCGAAGTAAAGGGCTAAGGCGCCGTAGTCTTGCGTGATGGCGGTATAGGCCCAGTCTTTAAAGATTGCCGAAACGGGCAACGCAACCGTCAAAAAAAGAACGGCGGGTGAATAGATAAGATGAAAAAGAGACAGCGCTTGTTTTTTCTTTTGATAGGCTTTTGCCTTCATCTCTCCGGATGAATCTTGCATGCGAATTATCCTTTCTCGAATGTCGCCAAAACGCCGTAATGATCCGAGGCATAGACCCCATCGGCGTCCGGTTTGTTAAATACCAGCTCGACGGATGCAGGTTTGGACAAGAATGTCCCCGTTTGTCTCACAAAAATATAGTCAAGGCGCCTATCCGGCATACTGTGTTCCGCGCAAAAGGGATTGCGATTGTCCCAGGTAAGCCCGGGTGTGCCCGGATGTTTCGCTTCATAAACATCCAAAAACTTTCCTTTTTTGATCATGTTTTGAATCGCCGGTTGGTCGGGCGGTGAATTGAAATCTCCCACTGCCGCTGTTTCATGCGCATCGCCTTTCACCGCGATAAAATTCAATAATTCCTCGACTTGCTTTTCGCGGTACGACCCTTCGTCCAACCGCCAAGTAAGATGCGTGTTGAAAAAAGCCAACGGACACTCATTGATCGTGATCCCGGCAAAAATGGCAAAACGCCGATAATCTTCCGTCGGAGACTGCGTTTTCATGGTATGCACCGCTTCGGCTTGCACGGCATACCGCGAAAAAATCACCAGACCCGATGCCGGAGGACCGAAAACGGCATGTTCGTAACCGGTTCGCTTCATCACTTCACCGGCCCATGCGTGATCAAACAGTTCCTGGAATCCAATGATATCCGGCTGAAGATCGCCGATCCCCCGGCATATCACGTCCCAGCGCCGCTCCCACGGACCCCGCTGGGTCCATGTATTTAACGTCAAGATTTTCACAACTCGCTCCGCAACACCTGCAAACGCTGAGCGATTTCTCTTTGAACGGCATCACGCAAGTCTTCTATCGAACACTTCTCATCGATTTTTGCTTTGACGGGCTTTCCGATCGAAACGACAAAACGCGATTCCTTGTTGAGCCGCCAAGATTTCTTGGGTATGGCATCGCCCGTTCCGTCGATCGCAACCGGCAATATCTCCACGTGCTCATCCACCGCCAATTTAAATGCGCCCACTTTGAAAGTATGCACTTTACCGTCCATGCTGCGCGTCCCTTCGGGAAACATCAAGATCGAAACGCCCTTACGAAGCCATTCACGCGATTTGAGCAGTGCCTGTTTGCCGCTTTCTTTACTCTCCCGGTCCAGCCGGACATAGCCGGCCAAAGCCATATGCCAACCAATGATCGGAACCGGCATTAATTCTCTCTTGGCCATAAATTTAAAATGCACCGGCAAGCTGGCAAGCAGCACCAAGATATCCAGCATGCTTTGATGATTGGCGACGATCACATACGTACGATTTTTTTTGACAAATTCATGCCCGTCGATGCGTAATGACCAATACGGGCAAATCGCCAGGAGAATTTTGCCCCACTGGACGGCAAC
Source organism: Candidatus Omnitrophota bacterium (assembly GCA_041585205.1). Classification (GTDB taxonomy): domain Bacteria; phylum Omnitrophota; class Omnitrophia; order Omnitrophales; family Aquincolibacteriaceae; genus JBFHCO01. Next base: position 6,363 of record JBFHCO010000032.1, read on the forward strand.
ACCGTGCATCAGCCGCCGCTTGCCCCTATCCAAAAGCAAGGAAACAGGCAAGACGGTCACGAGGCTGGTCAGGGATACGATCACCGAAACGATGATGACGATGAGCCATGTCCACAACGAGAGGATGGTGCTCCACCAAATTGGAACTTTGGAATCGGGAGATTTCATAAACGCAGCATTCTAACGACTCAAGCGGGAATAGTAAAGGGAGCCTTGGCTTAGGCGGATCTTGCGGACAGCGCCCGGCCTTGATGCTCGGTGAAAATAGCGGCTAGCGCTTCCAAGAAGTTCAATCCGACCGCGACTTCCCCTCGCGCGTCAGGCTCTAAACCAAAGCGATTGAGAATATCCGGAATTTGTTCGCGGGTGGCTTCGCCCAGAACTCGAATAAGCGGCAAGGCATAATTGCGCAAGTCAACATGCAGACCGGCCTGACGGACTTCTCGCTGACGAAAGCGCAATGTAATTCCGTTCACATTGAAAGTAAAATCGGGTGCCATTTCAGCAAAATCGGTATTTACATCTTCAGAAAATACCGCGACCGTGTTCGGATTCAGGCTGTTTTCACGGCGCTGGACGTCAGCGATGGTTTGAATCAGTAATCGACCCGCGGCGGATTCATGTACCTGCGCCGCCGTGAAGCGGTCTTTCAAAAATTGCAGGTTACGCTCGCGTGCGCGCTGATCTTCAGGCGAAGCGCCGAGAACAGTATCTGTCACCACAAAATGGGTTCCCTCATGCACGTGACGCCGGAGTCCGGCAACATAAGCGGGGGTTAATTCTGAAAGATCGAAAACGAGCATGAAAGGTGACCGGGGCGTCTGAATATTCAACGCCTCCAAATAAACATCAAGCGGAATCTCCAAAGCGTGCGGAATCAGTTGCTGCGTCTCTTCCGAAAGACCCGCAAAGGCTTGCGGAATTAGTAACTTCAACAGTGCTTCCCTCCCGTGTTTCTCAAGCGCCTGGACACGCGGACCGAAAATGGATTGAGTCACGCCTTGCGCCACCCTCAATTCGGAGCGGTGGCCCCTCAATCGATCATTCAATTTTTCAATGTCTTCGGGTGTGGCTAAAAACAGCTCATCCAAAGCGATGGCCGGATCAAAGCTTAAAGAATTAAAGTTCACTTCTTGAGCAACGCCCGTTCTATAATCCCAAAATCGGACAACCACCTTGGTAGATTCCCCGTTCAGTCGGCCTTTGACATAAAGGCCGGTGCCGCGCGCTTTATTCCATACATACGTTTTATTGGGAATTAATTTCACGGCATCTTTTCGGATCCTCTTTGTTGTGTCTCTGTCAATGCGCGCTCTTTGCGCTCGATCGTTGACGTCTCGCACTTCGGAACGAGAGGATGCGCTGATGCGATGAAGAATCGTTTGCAGGGCCGAGACGGTTTCTCCCTGACGCGAAGCCAGCACTGTCACGTCCTGAGCATTGACCGCTGCCAACGCACCGCGATAATCTCTTACTTTTAAGAAGCCGGTTAGTTCGACCCCAAGCGCCTGATTCCATGCGAAAATTTCATCGGTGCGGCGAAACGCTAATTCATTCAGATATTCCAACTCATCTTTCGTGAGTGTCTCACCGTGCGTCCTTAATTCCGATCGGAAGGTTTGAATCGGCGTCCCGAGTTGAGAAACTTTGATTTGAATGAGCTCCTGCTCGATGGATTCAAGCAAACTTTCAAAGATCGTATTATGCCCCGCGTTTCCGAAGGCGTTCCCGACCAAACGGTCCAAATCGTTCATCGTGGGCTGTTCATAAACCATCCATTTTTTTTGTTCTCCGGAAAATTCATGAATCTTTTGGATTTGCGCATCCGACAGCTCCGGAATGGCATAGGCGGCGGGAGTTCCCAGCTCATCTGTGCCGGAAACGCGCCTGAATCTCCATCCGTTGACATCCTGCAGCATGCGAAAGGCATGATCCGCGATATTCGGCAAGCGGCCATGGCTTAAAGCATATCCTTTCCAGCGGTTATTCGCCGTCGCTAACAGCGCAAACAAGGTCCGCCCGTGCCCTTTCCCTTTCGGCAGTTCCGGAAAGATGGAATGGATGTAAACTTCCTTTTTGCCGTGAAGAATTTCCATTTTTAATGCACCGGTTAATTCGCCTTTATGACGCAGCGCAACGATCACCATCGGAATTTCGGCTTCACCGCGCTTCACGGTACCGTGATATTCTTCTATCCGGATATCTTCTCCAAAAAAGGTTTTTGTTTTTTCATCGATAAACGTGAGCTGTTCCGCAACCTCATCCTCTTGCACCGTCTGGAGAACTGCATCTTCTTTGGTCAAAATTTTTCCATCACGCTCAACGCGTCGGACAAAATCTTCTCGGGTTATGTCGTCCAGGAGTTTGATTCTGATGATATCGCCATTTCGATCTCCTTCGATAAAGACACTGATATTTCCCGCGCGAATATCCTTCAAGAGTTCTTCCTGAACCGCCGTGGGGATCTCGGCATTGTCACGGTTTCTTAAGCGGATTTGATACCAATTTTTCAGCCGGAGCGGCATATCGACCACAAAGGTGCCGTCATTGTTTTTCTTTTGAAGATGCTTTTCGACCAAGGCGGCGGCCCCTCCGGGGTTCACAACACCGTCCGGAAATAACCGGTAAGTTCCTTGCATGATCTGAACGGTTTTATGCGCGATAGCGTCATATTCTTCTTCATGCAGGCTCAAATTAGCCGCGCGGCGTATATGATCCATTGCAAGCGCTTTCGCGCGATCACGCTTTTCTGCATCCGGAACGGAAAATAGCCTGTCTCCGCCCGCCTCAATCACTTTTTCAACCGCCTCATACAGCATCATGTCTTCGAATTCTTTGACGATATCATAACTTCCCACAATGATCGGGTCGATGTCCTGCGGCTCTTCGGGATGCACTGCCGTGATATTCGTATAACCCGTCGAGGCATAACCGCCCATCCGTTCCAAAATAAAGGCGATGGGACGCGTCTCATGCGGCCGTAAACGGCCGGATTTTTTGCCGCCGGATTCAGCGATATAAAGGTAGATTCCGCCGCCGGCCGTATAGGGCAGCATATCGGCCATCATCACGGAAAGAATGTCCGATACATAGGAACCGGAATACCCGGCGCGTCCGTTCATCGTGCGTTCCAAATAGCGTGTCAAAAGCTGGGAAACCTTCGGATCCCATTTGGTGCGGTTACCGCCCAAAGCCAAAAAATGTCCGCGTTTTAAGCCTGCCGGCGGTATGGAGCGGGTTTCGCCCACCAAGATAAATTCACGCGGCTGATTTGCGGATTTACCCTCTTCGGTGAGCGCAAATTCGTAGGCTCCGTCTTTATATTTGGAAGCAAAGATTAAGCGGGTTTGGGCCCCGTACAGGACATATCCGGCGGCAACCATGACGCGCGTACCCTTTTCATAAAGCGTAATGAGCGCACCCACGGAACCGTTTGTTGCCACTTTGGAGGAACCGTCCAGCGGATCGATTTCGATGTCAAATAAAAGATTCGGGTTAGCCGAATTCCAGATGGCGCCGTCACGCACCGCGGGCCTGCCTTTTCCTTCGGCATTTTCTTCGGAGATAATGCGTCGGGCAAGTTCGTGCAACCGCTTGATTCCCTGAAGTCCTTTAATGCCCTCCGGAGCCGTAAAAGGGATTCCGTATTTGGCATTCACGCCCAAATGATTTTCATGCATCATTTCATCCGCGACCGACGATTCATCATCCGTGGCATTCACTTCGGAAAGATATTCACCCACTTCTGTTTTTAAAAACAAAGATAAATTTTCGTAAATGGTCACCGCCGTCATGGATCTGAATATTTGAAATAGCTGCTTATAAGTCTCCTCCTCGTATTGCTTTTTCTGCTCCGTCACTTTTCCGCTTCGTTTGTATTCCTCGAAGGATTGGTCCAGAAACTTGCCGAATGCAACACTCTCGTCCGACGGGCGTTGCAGAGATACGCCTCCCGCCTTCTTTGCGGTCCGCGCCGTTCGCCACCCTACATTGTTAAGAATCACGGCATTATTCCTGTAATATTCAAATAAAACTCCCAAATCCTGAACAAAATAATCCGCGGAAGGCACCAAGGCCAAAATACCGCTGAGTTCAAGCGCAAGCTCCGCCAGCGACGCTTCCTGATAGGAAGCCCGCAATTGATTTAACACGCGGTTTTGAAAAGCGGTGCGACCGAATCGGATTTTGTCCTGGAGATTCTGCACCGTGGCCCCATCGCCCAAATGCCGGAAACGACGGCCGAAATTGCCGTTAAATTTATCATTCAACCCGCGAATCAACTCGGGAGCGGGCTTTGCATCAGACGCAATTTCGCGTACGCCTTCAACGAATATCTTGCCGTCCTCCTGATGTTTCATCAGCGCTTGAACGGCCTCATCCGAGGCCGCTTCATTTTCAGTCCTTATAATCTTAAGAAATGTCACCAAGGAAGGGATGGCTTCGAGCAGTTTGCGCTGCTCCTCACTGCGTCTGTCGGCGTTCATTTGTTGAATACTCACAATCTCTCCGACGAGTCTTTCGATATTTTTCCAAAAACGGTTGAGATACTCCTGCTCGTCAGGTAAAGCAAAATGAACTTCCAAGGCATCGATATTTTCTTTGCTTCCAAAGTAAGCCGGAATCTGAGCTTGCGTGGAAAATGGTTTCTCATAATCCTTCAAATCCAAGGCGGTGGCCGAACGCGTTCCATTTTTTGTCATCACAAGCGACCTGCCGTTACCGCTCGAATATTCAAATATGGCGCCGACTAATTGCGCTTCGACGGGGGTCATGGCCTCAGCCATCAAACCGCTGTTTTGAAGAATTTCATAGATGTCCGCCACGGAATGGCTGTAGCGGTTTTTGGGGCCTTTGCTGATCCAATCTTCATAGAAAAGCTGAAATGCCGGAGGCCAGTCGCGCTGGCGTCCATAAATAGCCGAAGTACGCCCCGAGTAACCGATTTCAATCAAAGGCTCAATGTCGGAGCGCTTGGGGCTTTCGACGGAGTGAAAAACGCCCTTGGCATCGTTCGAAAAATCATAAACTGTGTACGCCGTCCCGCTTTGAATTTTCTCTTTGAGCGCGCCAAAAAACCGCTGCGCGCCTCCCGGCCCCTGAAATAGGACAAAAGAAGCATGCATATTGCTGCGTCGTACATTTTCGATATGTTGGTCCGGGCCGACTGAATTTTCATAAATGCCTAACAAGGTCCCGACGCCGACATTGCGTTTTTCTATCGCCTCTGAATGATCGACGGGTGTGACCGCCACCGTAAACTTTCCTTTTTTAACAGCTAAGGGCCGCGGTGCATCTTCGTCCCGAAACCAAATTGCGGAAACATCTTCCGATTCTTTCAGGGCATCATAAATGATTTTCTTCACATGCGCTTCCCGTTGCTGAGGATCACCGAAATTGCCGTAAGCGATTTCGCGGCGGATGCCGCCGACGGCCTTATCGACAAACGTTTCGAGAATGCGCTGAACCGCGGCGTCCGCATGCGGGGCAACGACTTTCAAATCAAGGGATTTTTGTCCTGCGCGCAATTCCGAACGCTTGGTATCCCGAAGAATATGGAGCGCCCTGCGTTTCTGCTCTTTAACCCCCGGCTCATTCGAATAATCCACCTTGGGATATTGTTTTGCTTCCGCCACGGTGGCGATCATTTCCATCATGAGATACGCGCCTAATACATTTTCAATTTCCTCACCTTGCATCATAATATCCGCAACAAGCGGTTGCCTGCGGTCCAAAAGCAGGCTGCGAAAAGCGCGGTGATAGGAGTTTCCTAACTCGCGTGTGGTATGACCCGCGAGCGGGCCGCGTTCAAATTTCGTATCACTGGTGGGACTGCTGAGATGTCTCACCAGCGTGAAAAACCGCGTCGGAGAATTCAAAAAAGATTTCGTATTGGATAAAACTTCACCGAAACCGGAATAGGTCGTGGTGTATTGGTCCACGCCGGGCTTTCCCAGACTTTCGTTTCGAAGCTGCTTGAGCCATTCCGTTAAATTTCTGAAGCGTTCGGATAGAAGCAATATGGAATGATTCGACCGGTCTTCATCCTGATTGAGAAGATAGCGGATCCCCCCCAATAAAACACCCGGATTTTTTCTCAGGATATCGAGTGCCTGCTCCCTGAGCGTAACCAGCTTTGTTTTTTCAAGGTCGTTGATCACGGCTTGATTCCTTTCAAGCTCTTCCCTTAATCGTGCTTCAAGCTGGATGAGCCCGTTCGCATCCTCAATCGATATTTTGTCGGGGTCAAAATATTTACGGGTATGGTACATGTTCTTATAGATGGCTTCGCGTTGAGCGAAACTTTCCTCGGGCAGCGCGTTTAATTCTCTTTCATAATTTCTCAGGTCGCTCTGCTTCATCACAATGAATTTGGCCGCTGAGCCATGATCGTTAAACCCGTCCAATATGGCTTGAATATCTTTCACGGTGGCCTTTGCCTGCTTGATCGAGTTGATGGTTCTGGCAAAATCCTTCTCAACCTGCTCCACCGTCTTCAAGGGCACCGAAAATGCGTCCTCCACATGCGTTTGGGCTGATTTCAAAAATTTAGCTACCTGCACGTCACCGCTTGCGATCATGGGAATCACGCCGACATTGGTAAAAACGGAAAATCTTCCGCCGACTTTCTGCGGATGAGGAAACGCCGTATAACCTTCCGCGGAGGCTTCCTTATGCAGCCGGCCCGTTTCCGGATCCGTGACGATGATCGTTCGGGCGATGAATTCCTCCCCCTTGATGCCTTTATCTTCAAAAAATTTCTTGATCGTATAAAAATTAGAATTGGGCTCATTCGTTTCACCCGATTTAGAGACATAAAGTACGCGCGATTTTTCGTAGTTCACGCCTGCCAAACGGCTCATCAACACATCGGGGTCGGAACCCTCAATAAAAATAATGCGGGGAAATTTTCTGGCAGGCTGAGTCTGGATGAATCGCCCGGCCGCGGACCCAAGCACGGTTTTAGTGCCCACGCTCGAACCGCCGATACCGGCCACAATCAGCGTTTCCGCGCCATCAATTATGCGCAATACCTCCCGTTCATAATAAGCAAGCTCACGCAAACTCTCCGTCGGTGAATTGAGAAAATCATGCGCCCCTTCTTTTTGACGCTCTTTGATTATTCCCGTGATTGTCGAAAGTAAGCTCGGCATCAAATCATAAAACTTTTCCCGCAAACCCAGTCTCGAAAACGCCCAGTCCATATTAATGAGCATGCCGTTGACAGTGAGCGGACCGATAATGCTTTCCGGTTGCACGGGAATGCGCGTCGTCTCTCCTTGGTTGAGGGATGCCGTCATTTGGTCGCGCAGCTGTTCAATCATTTTAAGCTTGGAATAATGGGCGTCTCGTCCGAAGCGCCTCGCCACGACTTCGATCATCCATTGGTATTGAGCGACTAAATAGCCGATCGTGGCGGCGTTGAGAACGGGTACAGATTGAGTGGCGGTCGGTCGCTTACCGAACTCAAGCGCCAAATCCCGGCCCTGCCGGATGGCATTCAAAAGTTCGGGATAGGTTCTTCCGGCAAAAAAAGCATTCGCCCCGGGACCGATGATGAGATTGCCGTGATTAAAAGATGAGGGGATCACATTCCACATAAAAAACCGGTTTTCCCCTTTTTGAAAATTTTGCAGATCGTAATGATTCTCCCGCGGAGCGGTGGAGCCCGTAAAGGAAAGGCGCGTTCCCTGCAGCAGCGGAGTTAACCAGTGCACGGCGATCGTTCGCATCAGGGGCAGAAGCGATTCGGCATGACTGGATAAAATGATTTCTCTTTTATCCAGTTCCTTTTCCGCCAAAATTTTAAGCATCAGCGGGAACAGATAGGCCGCGTCGCGCACAAGATAAGACGCGATATCTTGTTCCTTGGCAAGCGGAGGTTGATTCAGGTATTGCAACCCGCCCAGCAGTATTTGTTCAATATCAACACCGGATACCGCCAAAGGCAAAAGGCCCGCCGCCGTAAAGAAACTCCATCGATTTTCTTCTTTATGCGTGAAAACGCGGCCCTGCATGGCAGCGGTGCGAATATCACTTTCGTAGTAGGGATCGATTTCAGCCTGATCATTAGTTACAAATATAAATTGCCGGTCCAGCGTACCGCCGTCTCTCAAAATTTCCGATTTAAAGCGGTCATATGCGGCATGAATCATGCGATAAGCATCCAAATTGGGCGCTGCGACGATGACGGCGGTATTGTCCATTTTGCCGCCCGGCACCCTTCTTTTGATCCCGATAAGCGCATCTTCGATGTAAAGTTCATCCGAATTGTCGACAAAGGTGAATTTGCGACGATCCGCTTCGGGGATCAGGGCCTCCACAACGGACCGGGCGGGATTATCGGATGGAATGATCAAAACCACATGGTCAAAAGAGCTTAGTTCGTCCGCCAGCCTTTTAATGCGCGACACTTCTTCGGAGCTGATTTTTTTCGCGGCGAGAAGATAACCGAGCTTTCCGGCTTCCAAATCCTTTTGGATTTGACGGTAGATATCGGTTCCATCCGCAAGCGCCCGTTCCAGCTCCGGTTGTG
>JBFHCO010000033.1:0-14818 GCA_041585205.1 Candidatus Omnitrophota bacterium
GTCTGCTCCAAAAACCACGTTAGAGGATCCGTTTTTTTCTTTTGAGCGGTAAGCGTGCCCGGGACATGTATCATATCGCGGGCGAAACGCTTGGAATCTTCCAAAAGCGTTTGTTCATAAAAAAGGCGGTCAACCAGCCCTTTTTTCAACGCGGCATCCGGCCCCAGCATCTGACCGGCCAATATCAAAGGCAGGGATTTCAAGATTCCCAAAAGGCGTGGCATGCGGATACTGCCTCCGAAGCCCGGCAAAATTCCCAAATGAACTTCCGGCAAGCCGATTTTGACGTCCTCAGAAAAGGACGCGGTACGATAGCGGCAGGCCAGCGCCAATTCATATCCTCCCCCAAGACAAGCCCCGTTGATCACACATACGGTCGGAATTTTTAAATCTTCAAGACGCTGAAACACGGCCTTGCCCGCCTGCGCTTTATCATACGCATCCCGTTCCGTATGAATGCTTTCAATTTCCTTGATGTCGGCTCCGACAATAAAAAAGCGCGGTTTGGCGCTTGCAATCAAAAGCACCTTCAGATCCTTTTTTTGGTGAATGTCTTCAAGCAGTTCGTTCAGTTCGTTGAGATTTTTCGAGGTGAGTTTATTGATGGGAGAACCCGGCATATCGAAGGACAATAGGCCGATTTCATCTTCAATCCGAAATTTCCAATCGCCCGCCATCAGACGCGCTCCAGTAAGACGGCTCCGCCCTGACCGCCGCCGACACAGAGCGAAACCAGACCGGTTTTTAAATTCCGCCGTTTCATTTCCTTCAAACACGTTAAGATCAATCGTGCCCCGCTGACACCGACCGGATGGCCCAGGGCAATCGCCCCTCCATTGACATTCAACCTGCTTCTCGGGATTTCACCCAGCGGTTTGCCGCTTTCAAAGTTTGAAGAAGCAAACGATTTGGATTGAACCGCCTCCAGCACCGCAAGGACTTGCGCAGCGAAGGCTTCATTGATTTCAAACAAATCAATATCCTTGAGTGCGCGACCTGTTCTTTTAAGGAGCCTTTCGATCGCAAAAGCGGGCCCCAATCCCATTTCGCGCGGTTCCAGACCGATGTATTCGTAATCGACAAGCGTTCCCAGGATTTCGAAACCGAGGGCCTTGGCCTTTTCCTCCGGCATCACGAGCAGCATGCAGGCGCCGTCTGTAATTTGTGAGGCATTGCCGGCGGTGATGGTTCCGGAACGGCGGTCGAAAATCGGTTTTAATTTGGTGAGCATTTCAAGGGATTGATTGTCGCGCGCGCCGCTATCATCGCGCACGAAAGTTTCATATTTGGGCGGAATATAATAGGTCATCATTTCCTCACGCAATCTTTCCCTGCCGGAAATCACCCTTTGATGGCTTTCCAAAGCGAACTGATCCTGCTTTTCCCTTGAAATACCGAATTTTTTGGCCAAGACCTCTGCGGTTTGCCCCATGTTGAGCCCGCACACCGGATCCGTCAGTGCCAGCGGAACAGAGGCGATCGGCGCGAAATGTTTCGGACGGAACTGAGCGATCACCTTCAGTTTTTGACCGAAGCTTTTAGCGCGGCTCAAGGCCATGAACAGCTGCTGGGTTTTTTTGGGAAAAATCATCGGTGCGTTTGACATGGACTCCGCGCCGCCCGCGATGACGATTTCATCCTTCCCCGCCTGAATCTTTTCGACCGCGCTTGTGACGGCCTCAAATCCGGAAGCGCAATTCCGGCTGACCGTGTAAGCCTTGCTGTTTTTCGGGACACCGCCGAGTAACGCGATGACCCGCGCCACGTTGGCCGCTTCAATCGGCTGGCCGACGCAACCGACAATGACTTCATCAACGAGTTTGGGATCCAGATTGGTGCGCTGCAGAAGTTCATTCAGACAATGAGCGCCCAGTTCCTGGGCCGGTATCGCATCAAAAAGGGTCCAGGCTTTGATGAAAGGCGTTCGAATCCCGTCCACAATCGCTATTTTTTTCATAACTATCTATATAATAACGGTATAAGTGAAAAATATCTAATCAGAAATGTTCGACAAAAAAAGGGACAGGTATGCGTTTCATACCTGTCCCTTTTCATTGATGCGCAGCAAAATGGTCGGGGCGACTGGATTTGAACCAGCGACCGCACGCACCCCAAGCGTGTGCGCTACCATGCTGCGCTACGCCCCGAACGTTTTTTGTGAGGGGTTTCGCCGTAGACAATCTTCCTTGGATTGTCACGGCGACGTCCTCACGCATTGCTGTGAGGGCGCCCCGACGACGAGTGGTTAAAGATTACAAAGAAAAACAAACCGGAGACAAAACTCTTTTCAGAATTCATCTCCGGTATGTTTTATGAATTTACTTCAGAGAGTTTTTCAACTCGGCGCCTGCGGAAAACGCGGGTACCTTGCGAGCTTTGATTTGAATCGCTTCACCCGTGCGCGGGTTGCGGCCCGTGCGCGCTTTGCGTTGTTTCACGGAAAAGCTCCCGAAACCGACTAAGGAAACTTTCTGCCCCTTCTTCAAGGACCCTTTAATGGCCTCGAAGCAGGCGCTGAGTGTTTCCCATGCCTTGGCTTTGGAAAGCTTCGTCTTTTTTGCGATCTCATTAGCGAGTTCAGCTTTGTTCATTTTGCCACCCCCTTTTAACCTTGTTTAATGTAAATGTTGGATGTTAAATGTTGAGTAAATAATCGCAGGGTCGCACATTAAACCTTAAGCATCAAACATGGAACAGCTTTAGTATTGTTTCCACTCCTCATGCGCGTCCCGGTTCAGCAGATCAATGACAGCTTGCTTGGCCGGCTTGTCCTCAAAAAGAACCTGATAAATTTCACCCACAATCGGAAGATCGATGCCCGTCTTTTGGCAAAGTTCATGGACGCTTTGCGTGGAATCGACCCCTTCAGCGACCATTTCCATACTCGCCAAAATATCTTTGAGTTTCTTCCCTTCACCGAGCTGCCTCCCGACACGCAAATTCCGGCCGTGTTCGGAATAACAGGTCGTCATTAAATCACCGAGGCCGGAAAGTCCGAAAAAAGTGTTGGGATTGGCTCCGAGGCGCACCCCAAGGCGTGTCATCTCAAAAAGCCCGCGTGAGATCAGCCCCGCCTTCGCATTGTCGCCTAATTTCAAGCCGTCCGATATGCCCGTGGCGATGGCGATCACGTTTTTTAAAGCGCCGCCCAGTTCCACGCCAACGACGTCCGTTTGAACATAAATTCGAAAATACGTATCCATCAGCGCCGCCTGCACCTTTTCAGCCGCTTTGGCGTCCTTGGACGCGGCGACCACAAGCGTCGGCTTGTTGCGCGCGACTTCTTCGGCGTGGGACGGGCCCGAAAGCACGACAATCGGAATATTCGTCCCGAGAATCGACGCGACAATTTCGGTCGGGCGTGCGGAAGTTTTCTTTTCAATCCCCTTCGCCACGGAAACCAGAACTTTTCCGTCCAATTTGAAATCTTTGAGCTTGTAAAGGATATTTCTTAAGAATTGAGTCGGAATCGCCAAAATAAGCACATCACCGAAGTCGGCCGCTTCCTTGATATCGGATGAGATTTTCAGTTCTTTGGGAAGCGGAACACCGGGAAGGAATTTAATGTTTTCACATTTACTGCGGAGCACATCGGCATATTCAGGAAAGACGGACCAAAGCAGAGTTTCATTGCCGCGACGCACGCTGGTTAATGCCAGCGCTGTCCCCCAACCGCCGTCCCCCAAAACGGTGACACGAAATCGATCTACCATTTAAAATATTCTCAAGTTTAACGGGCTGCTTATGCGCATGAAACCCTTGCGGGACAAGGCCTGCAAGAGATTTTTACTGTAGCATGGAATCGGGGTAACGTCAAAAGGAAATTCTGCGGTCAGAATATTTTTCGGAAAAAATTCAGCGCGATTCGGTCAGCAGCGTATGCAGTTTTACTTTTTTCTGGATTTCCTCAGGCAGCCGGCACGGTTTCATATTCCGGTCCACGCAAACATGCACGGAAAACCCCGTCACCAATACCTTTTCGGATCCGGCGCGCATCACTTGGTATTCAAAACGCATGCTGGAGCGGCGGCATTCGTTGACGCTGGTGCGGACGATTAATAAATCGTCATAAGTGCTCGGCGCGTGGTATTGCGCTGCGGTTTCTACCACGGGGAGAAAAAAGCCTTTCTTTTCGCATTCCGTGTAAGGCAAGCTCAGAGCGCGGAAATATTCGGTACGCGCTGCTTCGAACCAGACAAAATAATTAGCGTAATAACTGATCCCCAATTTATCTGTATCGCCGTAGCGCACCCGGTATTCATAGTCGAAATATTCCATGGAATCAAACCCCTCCTTGATCGGATTGCCTCCAATGATAATAGACAAGCCAAAATAATCCGAGCGCTACGCTGCTTCCGAACATATCCGCGGCCCAATCCCGCAAATCCGGCGTCCGGTCGGGCGTTACGGCTTGCAAAAGTTCCGTGACAACTCCCACCATGAGGCAATACATCCAGGCATGCAGCCGGAATCGCCTCTGAATCCAGGCGGTTTTGGCTTGGGCGAACGCATTTACGGTAAAGAAAAAGAGAAGAAAATACTGCGCCGCATGAACGGCTTTGTCATTCAATCCGGCCAAAGCCGAAGGAATTTCATCCGCGGGCGCGATCGCGCCGGCAATGACCATGTAACTCGCGGCGTAAAACGGGATCCAGCCGAGAACCCACCGCCGCCATAAACCGAAAAGATCAAAAGGATTCCTTAAGTTGTTCAAAAAAACCTTTCTTTTTGGTTTGCGCCTTCTCTCCCCGCAGTTTCGCGAATTCCCGCAACAGTTTTTTTTCCGATTCACTGATCTTGGCGGGAACTTCGACTTCGACGCGTACATACTGATCGCCCCGGCGCTTGTGATCATGTAAAGATGGCAAGCCCAATCCCTTCATTTTTAAAATTTTTCCCGAAGGCGTCCCCGCCGGAATTTTAAGCTCGTGTTCGCCCTCCAAAGTCGGCACCTGAACATCGCCCCCCAAGGCGGCCACCGTGAAAGGAATAAGGAGTTCACACACCACATGGTCTTCGCGCCGTTCAAAAATATCATGCTGTTTAACAGAGATAAAAACGTACAAATCACCGCGCGGCCCGCCTTTTTGACCCGCCTCGCCCTCGCCTGAAACTTTGAGGCGCGACCCTTGATCAATGCCGGCCGGAATTTTCAAATTTAATTTGCGCGTCTTTTGAACACGGCCTTCCCCCCGGCATTTGCGGCAGGGGAATTCGATTTGCTCGCCTTCGCCGTGACAATGCGGGCATGTCCTGCGCAGGGTAAAAAACCCTTGAGAAACGCGCACTTCTCCCCGCCCCCCGCATTGAGCGCATGCGTTCTTTTTAGAGCCCGGCTCGGCTCCGCTCCCCTTGCATTCCGCGCAGGTTTCACGGCGTGGAACCTCAATCTGAATTTCTTTACCCTTTAAGACATCTTCCAGTGTGATTTCAAGCGGATACTCCAAATCCGATCCGCGTCTGACGCGCGTGCGGGAGCGACCCCGGCTGAATCCACCGCCGAAAAAATCCTCAAAGAGATCGCCGAAAACATCCCCGAAGCCTGAAAAGGCCTCCTCGAAGCCCTCAAACCCTTGAAAACCGCGTCCGCCAAGCGAATGACCGAATTGATCGTAAAGGGCCCGCTTTTCCGCGTCACTTAAAACCGCGTAAGCCTCGGCCGCTTCTTTGAAATTTTCTTCAGCCGCTTTATCGTCCGGATTGCGGTCAGGGTGATACTTCATCGCCAGTTTACGGTAAGAACGCTTGATATCATCCGTGCTGGCGTTTTTATTGATACCTAAGATTTCGTAATAGTCTCGTTTGGTAGCCATATTCTTTGATGGATCAATATGAGGCGGGATTTCTCATTCAGGTGATTTCTTCTGGTTTCTCATCGCTCGCGCCGAAACCTCTGACGGTTCCGGCCGGTGAAACGCGCACGCGCACCTTGGCAGCTCGGAGCAGTCTGCCATGCAAGGTGTAACCTGGCTCGATTTCATCCACGATTTCGTCTTCCTTGCCGGCTTCCTGCACATATGCCACCGCCTCGTGGCGGTGCGGGTCAAACGGATGTCCGACAGTTTCCACTTTTTCCAACCCCTGCGATTTGAGAAGATCAAGCAATTGCTTTAAGACCAGATGAATTCCCTTCACCACAGCATCCAAATTATGCTCTTTGTCCTCACCGGCATGCGCAAGCGCGCGCTCAAAATTATCCATGATGGGCAGCAGATTTTTGATCAAACCTTCTTGGCTGAATTTGACGAAATCCTCCTTTTCGCGCTGAAGCCGCTTCTTGGCATTTTCATAATCCGCGGCGCTGCGCAGCAACTGCTCTCTTATACCCTCTAATTCACTGATTTTGCCCAGCAAGTCTTCATGCTCTTTTTTGGAAAGGCGGATTTCTTCGGAACTGCCCTTGGGTTCCTTCTGCGGGGGATGCTTTTTCACTTTGTCTTTTTTCTCGGATTCACTCATTGTCGGGAGTCGGGTTTTATAGGTTGGCGAATGAATGCAGGCCCTGTAAATCCATCTTGCGCGTGCGCAGCAGCTCCAGCTCATCCCGGCCCAGCACCCACGTGGTCGGCTCCTGCGCCACAATGAAGCTCAAATGCTCAAAATTTCCGAACTGATAACTCCGAAGCACGCTCACAAATTCGCGCGATGCCAAATCCAAGAAATAAAGCATGTCTTCATGCGCAAAAATGGTGTGGCGCTTGTAATCGATTCCGGCGAGGTCGCGCATGACCACATCCAAATTGAGCGAAAAGTGCGGCGGCGCCGGCTGTTCATTATATGTAAAATTCAATTTAAGCTCGCTGAATGTATTTCGAATACGTTCATCGGTCGCTACGATCGCTTGAAGGCGGCGGGTCAATTGCTGGGCAAGGAACGGCCCCATTTTGATCTCCTCAACGGGAAAGACCTCATTCCATTCGTCAAAATTAGCTTTTAAATTCATGTCATCCGGAAAATCGATTTTTTTCCAAGTGCCGTCCGGATTACGGTACTGGAACGGGATGATCCGATTGATCCGAATATCGCTTTCACCGATTAAAAGCAGAAAAAGATATTCCAGCGTTAAATCCTCAGGAAAGATCCCTGAGATCGCCGGTTGCGGTACGGTTTTGACATACACCACGACCCCGAACTGTTCGACTTCTGAGCTGCGTATATCCAAAATCCGCCACTTGGTTCCAAAAACGTCTTTTTGATCCGCATACAAAGACTCCACAAACAACCGCTTGATCATTTCCTTGGAAACGGCCTCTCCAAAATATTTGTCTTTGAGTTCATTCATGGTGAGCACTTCCAGGTCCTTAAAAAAACCAAGGATGGGCTTATGCCAAATGACGCTGGGGTTCAGCCGCAATTCGTGGATCACGCGTTTACGGTATTCACCCCGGGAAATATCCCAAATGCGCACGCGTTTGATATCATCAACGCTGCCTTTTAAGATTAGCTGCAAGCCGGTGTTTTCAACATCGGTCGCCTGAAGGATATAGAACTTTAAAGGGCGGCTTGTGCTTAAGATCACGCGGGAAATCGAAAAAAGAACGTCTTCGACTTTGTCGATGGCCTCCGGCGAAGGTTCAAAGAGATTTTCAATATTGCCGACTTTTCCCGAGGCCATCGCTTCTTTGAAGTCCGTCGCGAACAATTTTTGAAGCGGAAGATAAACGCCGAGTGTTTCTCCGACTATTTTAATGTCAATTTCTTGAATGCCGTATTCCTCGCGGCAGATCTTCTGAAGGGATTCTTTGATTTGGTCGGCGGGATAAGAATCTTGACTGCACCCGGATAAAGACAATACACAGCCGATCAGCAATACACCACTGAAAAGTAAGCCACCCGCAATTCGTTTCATCACGCATGAGCTTCCGGTCTGTCCGTTCCTGCTTTTTCCCCGGACACAGCGGGTTTAGCTGCGTTCTTCCCGTCTCCGGATCCGAATTTCCGGGGATTAGCCTTGCCGTATTCGGCAAAGATTGCCTCAATTTCATCGTATTCCAATTCCTGCTTCGTTAGAAGTTCATGAGCAAAGCGCTCGAAAAGCTTTTTTTCGCGTGCGATCAATTCCTCCACTTCCTGAAGACATTGCTTAACGAGCAGATCGGTGTCTTTATTCAACCGGCTCTTGGTTTCTTCGGAAAGCTGTTCCTGAGGGATTGCGGTATAATCCCCCACCAATCCGGACGGCCCCATCCCGCAGCGCCAAACCATCTGATGCGCCAGGTACATGGCCTTTTGAAAATCGGAAGCAACGCCGTTGGATGTCGTGCCGAATTTCACTTTCTCACCGACATAGCCGGCCAACGCGGATTTGATATTGGCCAAAATAGTCTGCCTGTCTTGGGTAAAATATTCTTCGCGGGGCGTATGATGTACGACGCCCAATGACGATTTTCTCGGTATGATCGATGCCTTAAAGACGTCATCCGTGGGATGCAGTAAATACGTGACGATTAAATGACCGGTTTCATGGTAAGCCGTCATTTCTTTTTCCCGGTCATTCATCTTAATCCGTTGCTTGACTCCCAACTCGATGCGTTCAATCGCCTCCGAAATCTCCTTCAGCGTCACCACCTCTTTGCCGTTCCGCGTGGCAATCAAAGCGGATTCCTTGACGACATTTTCAATTTCGGCCGGCGTTTTGCCGACGGCTTTGCGAGCCAATCTGCCGTAATCGATGGATGCCTCATGCTTAATTTTGCTCAAGTAGTATTTGAAAAGCTGTTCACGTCCTTCGAGGCTGGGCTTTGTGATATAAACCTTGCGGTCAAAGCGTCCCGGTCGTAAAAGCGCGGGATCCAAAATGTCTTCGCTGGCATTCGTGGCACCGATCACGATCACATTCTCCGCCTTGCCGGTCAAACCGTCCATTTCCACGAGCAACTGGTTTTGCGTGGTATTGGTCTCGGCGCCGCTGAATTGATTGAAAACACGTTTATGACCCATGGCATCCAATTCGTCGATAAAAATCACGCATCCGCCGAAGCCGTAGGCCAAGCTGCGTGCTTTTTTGAAAAGGGACCGTACGCGGCTGGAACCCACGCCGACAAACACTTCATTGAACTCACTGGCCGCCATCGAAAGAAAAGGCAGGCCGGCTTCCGTCGCAATAGCCTTGGCCAAATATGTCTTTCCGCAGCCGGGGGGACCGATCATCAAAATACCGCGCAGGATTTTTCCGCCGATTTTTTTGAGGCGCGCGTGATCTTTGATGAGCTGCACGACTTCCCAAGATTCTTCTTTTGCCTCGTCGATACCGATCACATCGGCAAAACGAATATCGACATCGCGCGCATTGATGCTTTTTTTCTCCATTTTGGCAAAACCACCGCGCAACACCACCATGTACATATAGACAAAAACCAACGCATGCACCATCCCGAGCAACAAGGTGATCGGAAGCTGAGCTAAGGTAATATTGCGGTAATAAGATTCAAGCGAGGCCATCCCCCAGACGGATAAAGCGATGAGGGCAACCACACCGAAGCTGATAAAAATCTTCGTGCGGTGATTCAGAAAATGCATTTTCCAACGTCTGTACTGATTCATATTCTTTTCTCCGATCCTATTATCCTGCAATCAGTTAGTATTAAAATAAAGTCAATTCCTTCTTAACTATAACTCTTTTCAGAATCCCCTGTCAACCCCGGCAGAATCACTGACATTCTGTTTTCTAACTGCTTTTCAAATAAGAAGTTATGCATCACTTTCGATGCCATGCAATCGGTCAAAACCTTCTCAAGGGTAACGGCAATTCCCGGTGAATATTGAGACCGCTCTATTTCATGACTCCTTTTTTTCCGTGACCGGCTCATCAATCTGCCACCAGTCGAATCCGGTATACTCCTCTTCCTCCGCTTTCAAATTCTCAGGAATGGGCTCTCCATATTGAACCACGCCCAAATACTCATCCGTCAATTCGCCCTCTTCAGATTTCTCAAAAGGTGGGTCGGTTTGAAAGCCGTGCTTTGGATAAAGTTGCATGGAGGGTGTCGGCGCCCCTTTCACCCCATCCTTAATCTCCTCCATTTTATCCTCGTATTTAATAGGCCCTGTTTGCGTATCCAAAATGGCATTCTCGTGCTTACGAATGGCGCCCAAATGACATAGCGCTATCCCGCACACCCCTATTATGAGTATGGATTCTAATTTAATCATTTTAAAATCTCTTTAATGATAACCTGATTTAGCTCAAAAATCAAATGGGGCTTATTCCCCGCCGCGCGCACTTTGCAGATGTTTCTGTAAGTATCGACCTGTATGGGAATTAGGAACTTCCAAGATGCCCTGAAGCGAACCCGCATAGACGAGATTTCCACCTTCATCGCCGCCTTCCGGTCCTAAATCAATGATCGAGTCGGCGGAACGGATCACTTCCATATTGTGTTCAATGACCAGGATCGAATGACCCCGGTTCAGCAATTCATCGAAGGCCTCTATTAAATAATGGATGTCGTGATAATGCAGTCCGGTGGTCGGCTCGTCAAAGAGATAGAGAATATGTTGCGCACGACGCTCCATCATTTCATGCGCCAGTTTGAGTCGCTGAGCTTCGCCACCGGATAAAGTTGTGGCCGACTGGCCCAATCGCAAATATCCCAAGCCGACCCGGTTTAAAAGCGTTAATTTCTCCGCAAGCGGCTTGATGTTTTTGAAAAAAAGCAACGCCTCTTCCACCGTCATGGCAAGAACATCGTCCACATTTTTGCCTTCATAGCGGATATCAAGAATTTCCGGTCTGAAACGCTTTCCCTGACAGGCCTCGCAAGTCACGTACACATCAGCCAAAAAATGCATTTCGATTTTCTGCTGCCCCTCCCCTTTACAGGCATCACAACGGCCTCCATCCACATTGAATGAAAACCATCCGGCGTGGAACCCCTGCCGTTTCGCATCGCGCGTTCCGGCAAAGAGTTTGCGGATATCATCGAAAGCCTTGACGTAAGTGACGGGATTGGAACGCGACGTGCGACCGATCGGCGTTTGATCGACCAGGACACAGGCATCGATTCGGTCAAAGCCCTCGATTTTTTTTACCGCTCCCAAATCCTGGACGGGTTCGCCCTTGAAACGCAAAAAGTGATTGTAGAGAACCTCATAAAGTAACGTACTCTTGCCGGAACCTGAAACTCCGGTTAAGACAACCAATTGACGGAGGGGTATTTGGAGATTGATATCCTTCAAATTATGTTGGCAAGCTCCCGTGATTCGGACCGAACCGTCAGCGATCGTATGCCGCCGATTCCGCCGTTTCACCGCGCGCGTGCCGGAAAGATACTGGCCCGTCAGGGAATCTTTTTCTTTCTTTAAGGTCTCTACATTTCCTTGAAAAACCAGCCTGCCTCCGCCCTCGCCGCCCTGCGGGCCCAAATCAATCACTTCATCGGCAGCTTCAATCATGGTTCGGTCATGCTCAACCACCACGACGGTATTCCTTAGATCACGCAATTCCTTAATCAAGCGAATCAACAAATCGTTATCCCGCTCATGCAGTCCGATGCTCGGTTCATCCAGCACATAAAGCGTATCCACCAGCGCCGAACCCAGCGAAGTGGCCAGATTGATCCTTTGAACCTCGCCGCCTGAAAGCGTTCGGGACATTCTTGCCAGGCTGAGATAGCCCAGACCAACTTCATTCAAAAAACGGACACGGTTTTTGATTTCAAGAAAGACCGGTTCCACGCGGCTGAATTCATCCGGATCGAACTTCAGATTCCCTAAAAAAAGCTTCAGGTCCCGAATGCTGAGTGACTGCAATTCATGGATGTTTTTTCCCTGAATCCGCACCGCCAGCGCCTCCGGCTTCAGACGGCCTTCCCCGCACATTCGGCACGGTTCAAATCCGCGGTATTTGCTTAAAAAAATCCGGATGTGCATTTTATAGGTCTTGCTTTCAAGGTGTTTGAAAAATTCCGTGACACTGAAGTAATCGCTCCCCTCAGACCCTTCCCAGATGATCCGCCGCTGCTTTTCGGACAGCTGACACCACGGGGTATGCAGCGGGATTTTCCTTTTGTGACAAAAATCGAGCAGCTGTTTGAATTCCCAGGAAGCGCTTGGTTTCGTCCAAGGTTCGATCGCGCCTTCGGCCAGCGATTTTTTTACATCCGGAATAACCAGATTGGGATCGATCGTGATCACCCTGCCGAATCCCTGACAAGTCGGGCAGGCACCGAGCGGGCTGTTAAAGGAAAAAAGATTGGGCGAAGGTTCCCAAAATAACTTGCCGCAGGTCAAACACCGGTACTCATCCGAAAAACTGTAAAGACGGCCTTCGATGACGACTTGCATTTTGCCGTGCCCGAGCCGCGCAGCTGAGTCGACCGAATCGGTTAGGCGCTTCCGGTTCTTCGAATCCATCTTGAGCCGGTCGACGCAAACCGAAACCGTTTCGCCGATACGTTTTCGCTTCATTAATTTCTCAAGCGGCAGGAGCTTTCCGCCCTCAAAACATTCCAGAAATCCTCGACGCTCAAGTTCCGGCAGGAATTCTTTGAAATATTTTTTTCCCTGTTTGCCCAAGGATAATGTGAATAGAAGCAAGGCGGTTTGGCCGGCATGTTTTTTTAAAAGAAACCGAACAATATCTTCCGTATGATGGGGCGTCACGATTGTGCTGCACGCAGGGCAAATCACGCGCCCGACACGCGCAAAAAGCAGTCTCAGATAATCGTTGATTTCCGTTTGTGTCCCCACTGTGGAGCGCGCATTCGTGATAACGTTTTTGGCTTCAATCGCCAGGGCGGGTGGAATCCCGGATACGGATTCGACGTCCGGCTTTTCCATGCGCTCCAAAAATTGACGGGCATATGCCGAAAGGGATTCAACATAGCGCCTCTGCCCTTCGGCATAGAGCGTATCAAAGGCAAGCGAAGATTTCCCCGAACCTGAAACGCCGGTGACGACGTAAATCCGGTGATGCGGAAGTTTGAGATTGAAATTTTTGAGATTGTGGGTTTTTATCCCACGCAGTTGAATGGCATCCAAACTTAGAACTTGCCGGTTAGGCGGACGAAAGGACCGTGCGAATCGAAATTCGCGGTCTTGCGCAGATCATCATCAAAATCGGTGAAATTATATCCGATGCCCAAGCGCGTATAATCATAAATCTCGCGGTCAACTTCGATCACAGCGCCGTGGCGCAGGGTCTCGGCGGCATCGTGCTGCCAAAGCGCGCGATATTCCAGGACCAAGTCCCATTTTCGGGTCACATGAATATTGAACCGGTGAGCCCACAGAAAATTATGAAGCATGATGTCTTGGGTTAAATTCGTGTCCACAATCGCGTATTTGTAAGCGATTTTATCAACCATACCCAGATATTTATGCAGATCATAAGCCACGTCCAGCGCAAAGATATGCGAGGCTTCATCGATTTCAAGCCCAAGGAAAAGCGGCGATTGGAATTGAGCGTCATTTCCCAAATTTTTCACGTAGGTGTACCGGGCCAGCAAGTTCAGCTTGTCATGGCGGATAGGGCGATACGCGAATCCGGTCGTAAACTCCATGAAGCTCGCGGGTTTATCTTCCGGATCCGTGAATCGGGACATGGACCAATCCAGCTTGGTGCGATAAGCCCAATCCGGCGTAATCTGATAATCAAAAGAATTGCGTTGCACCCATTGCCAAAGGCTTGGGTCATCCTGATCAAAGCGGATTTCCGAATAAGTCCGGGCGCGCAGCCGGTCGCCGTTGGCATAAGCCAGCGTACCGCCGAGTGTGTTCCAGGTATTGGTCCGCGTGAGAGAATTTGCCGCCTGCACATCAAGCAGCCTGGTCAGTCCGTTATCGAGGTGCCGTCTTTCAAACCGCAAATCGTAATCCCAGTGATCACCCGAAGTTCCGTCAAATCCCAAAATATCCGCAAAACCATCGATGCTGTTGTAGCTGGAATATTCTCTTTCCGAATAAATACGCGACTTTTCAGAAAGTGCGTAGCTGCTCCCGATGGAAGTGGTCAACGTTTCGCGACCGATGCCGCGATCGATCATTTTAATGTTGGCATAGCTGCTTCTCCCCTTCCCGTGCTGCTTTTCAAATCCGAAATAAGTCGAGTCACCGACGGTTCCGAACATCTGCTCCAGATAAGCGAAAAGGTCTTTCGTGACTTCATAACGCACGCCGCCGCCAAATTGATGATTATCCTGCTTGGAATCAGCCGTGACCTGCACCTTCACGTAAGGCAGTAGACGGTCATTGATGCGATATCCCAATTTTCCGACAACCGCATTCTCAAACGGTATTTCCGATAGCAGCGAGGGGCTGATATTTTGTACCGGCAGGTCCACTACCTGCCGGCGATACTCTGCCTCCGCCAGCCAGGATCCGTCGTTGTAAACAACCTGAAAAGAGTGGTTGTGTGTTTTTTCATAAGGAGCCGTAATGCCGTGCTCTTCAACCGGCAGGAGCTGCCCTACGACTTCACCCGAATCAAAGCGGTAGCGTGTGTATAGATGCTGATGCAATCGTAACAACGCATTGACTCCGTATTTTTTTGTCCCCTCTTGGCTGCGAATGCGATCCGTTGAAAAACCGGGTTCGACATCCTGCAAATATCCCGAAAGTTCGAGATTTTTGATCGGTTTCGACTCCGCTTTGATCAAATACGCGTTTTCGCGCGGGCGGGTGTTTTCTCCTTGAAGCGTGCTTAAATCGGCGTAACCGAGTCCGCCGTTATAAGAAACGGCTTGATTGAGCTGCTGAAGCTGCGTTTCCGCATATTCGGCCGTGATTTTCGTATTGCGGCCCAGTTTGATGGTGGCGTCCACCGCACGGAGTTCATAATCTTCCGTCCGCCGCTGCTCCTCGACTGCCGTTCCGCCGA
>JBFHCO010000034.1:0-14792 GCA_041585205.1 Candidatus Omnitrophota bacterium
CACCGCCGGGGTGGACGGGAAAAAATTTCGCCATTCACTCAGCGCTTCCCTACGCCTCTGGAACTTGGTTGCTTTTTACGGATGCAGACACGCGTCATTCCCCCATGAGCATCGCATCCGCCGTCGCGCACACAGAGGGCCGCAATTTACGTTTTCTTTCGGTCATGCCGCATTGTCTTGCCGAGACTTTTGTAGAAAAATTCATACAACCGTGCGCGATGGGGTTTCTCGGACTCTGGTTTCCGCTGGAGCGTGTGAATGAGCTCAAATCAAAATTGTATTTCGCGAACGGGCAGTACCTTCTGATCGACCGGAAACTGTACGATGAAACAGGCGGACACGCCGCCGTACGTGATGCGTATTTAGAGGACTTCGCATTGATGAAAAAAGCGAAGGAATTGCAAGCCCGGGCCGAATGCGCCATGGGAACATCCCTCTACGGAACCCGCATGTACTCGAATTGGAATGAAATTTGGAGGGGCTGGCGGCGGATCTATGTCCATGCGTTCGAAAGCAAGGCGCGGGTTCTAGCTCAGAAGTTTCTGAGCGTGCTCTTTTTTTCCGTACTTCCATTTCTTCTGTTTATTCCGTTGACCGTGGCCGCGGTCGAAAATCCGTTCGCGTACGGATTCACTTGGGGATTCGCACTCATGGTGTTGATCTTTATTTTTATGCCGGCATGGAAGACCTTTGAAATTCTCCGCGCGGATCGTGCGTACGCACTGCTCCACCCCTTAGCGGGATTTGTGCTTGCGATGATCTTGCTGGACGCGACTTGGATTGCGGCGGCTAAAAAAACAACAACGTGGCGTTAGTGAGACAATCTCAGTGGGTGATGAGGTACCCGACTTCAAAGGCGTACCGGCACAGGATCTTCAGAAAATCATAGTCTGTTTTCGGAAACGAAACATCGGTTCCCTGCAGAGCTCTTCCCGTATTGCTCGCATCGAAAGTTAAATGATCATTCAAATATCCCAAATAAGGATCCAGCATCGAAAAAACGTTACGCTCCATCCCGTCTAATTGGTCCGGATGAAATTGATCGAGCGGAATCACCTCAATTTCGGGCGTGTGGGGATATTCCTCGTCGCGAAGACGCAATAGCAAGCGAATCTTGGGCGGATCTAAAGTAACAAGATGATAAGTCTTTCCCACGGATTGCGCTTGAGTGGAGATAGCCATGGAGGCCTGCACCACAAAATCTATCGGTACAATATTAAACGAGTTATCCAAATCAGTCGGCAGCTTACGCAAGACGCCGTGTGCAAAAAGTCTCAAGAAGGGATAAATAACATTGAATTCCGATACTTCGCCCGTTTTTGAATCGCCCACGACAATGCTCGGCCTGAAAATGGTCGCGGGCAATCCCTCCCGCATCGCGGCGCGCACGGCCTTCTCAGCTTCATATTTGCTTGCTTCATAAAAATTGGCGTGCGCGGGCCGCTCCGGAAGCTCATCCTCTTTGGAACAATAGGTTTGACGGCTGCCCGCCACATAGGCGGTGCTAAAATAATAAAAACGCTCCAGTTTACCCGTGTTCCGAAGTTCGGTCGCAACCGTTAAGGCCTCCTGGGTTCCACCCAAATTAACACGGAAACAATCTTCCTGGCTGCCGTTCAACGCGGTAAGCGCAGCGATGTGATAAAACTCTTTCACTTCGCGCTTGAGAATATCAAAATCATCCTGATTGAGTCCGAGGCGCGTTTCGGTGACGTCCCCGTCCATCACTTGAACACGCACCCCGAGATGCGTCTCAAGCCCGTATATGGAGAGTATCTTGCGGGCACGGTCCCAATGGGAGAAACGGTTTTTTCTGCGGATCAAAAGAAAAAGCTGGGCATCCGTTCGCTCAAGCAAGTATTTGACGATTTCCTTTCCGAGCGTTCCGGTCACGCCGGTCAAAAAAATGGATCGCGGTTTAATCATGATATTTCCTCAAAGCCAGACAAATGTTTTGCCCCCCAAAACCGAAAGAATTCGATAAACAAACGTCGACGTCCGCCGCGCGCGCTTCATTGGGAACATAATCCAAATCACACGCCGGGTCGGGCTCTTGATAGTTCACCGTGGGCGGAATCTTGCCGTCTTGCATCGCCAAAAGGCACGCGGTCACTTCCAATGCGCCCGCAGCGGCAATCATATGCCCCAGCATGGATTTGATGGAACTGACCGGGACACGCCGCGCCCGCTCACCCAAGGTTTTTTTAATCACAATCGTTTCAATGGAATCATTGACATGCGTGGATGTACCGTGCGCATTGATATAATCAATATCCTCCGGAATCAAGGAAGCTTTTTTCATCGCCTTTTCAACCGCTTCACACGCCCCTTTTCCTTGAGGGTCCATATCCGTCAAACGATAGGCATCCGCGGTCGATCCGTAACCGATGACTTCCCCGTAAATTTTGGTTCGGCGCTTCAGCGCGTGCTGCAAATCTTCCAAGATCAAGACGCCCGCCCCTTCCGCCAAAACAAATCCATCCCGGTTTTTGTCAAAAGGTCTGGAGGCCCGTTCGGGCTCATCATTGCGCGTTGAGAGCACGGTTAGAAGACTGAAACCCGCTATTCCGAGCGGATAAATCATGGAATGCGAACCGCCGGTCATCACGATATCCGCATGACCGTTGCGAATCCACTCCGCGGCCTCGCCGATGGCCTGAGAGGATGCGGCGCAAGCCGTCAAACAATTGGACACGGGCCCCCTTAAATCGAAATGCCGCGCCAGATGCGTGACCGTCATAAATGGCTGCGCCTCCAACTCTTTCAGCGCATGCATGTAATGACTCGAAGCTTCCAGATATTTTTCCTTATCCACCACTTCCCCGTTGGTGCTGAATGAATTGCTGATGGTGTCGACGAATGAATTAAAATCGATGCCGCTGTCTCCCGCGCCGAAATAAATCCCGAAACGCTCGGGGTCGATATCAAAAAGTCTCAAGTGAGCATCTTTGAAGGATTCTTCGGCGGCTTGAAGGGCAAAAAAGGTGCTGCGCGTCGCATGCTCGAGCGCCGGATCGTGGCGGATCCAGCGGTTAAAATCGAAATTTTTGACCTCGCCGGCGATTTTCGTCGGAAATTCAGACGCGTCAAAAAGCGATATGGTATTGATGCCGGATTTTCCCTGGATCAGATTCTGCCAAGTCTCGCGCACAGAAAGCCCGAGCGGAGAGACCGCACCCAAGCCTGTGATCACGACGCGGCGGCTCATCGGCTCACCACCAAGGAGGCGTTTTGACCGCCGAACCCGAATGAATTAAAAAGAAAAGCTTTTGAGGCTTTGGCAAGCGGTCGTTCTTTGACGAAGGGAAGATCGCAATCCGGATCGGGTTTTTCAAGATTGGCGACCGCGGGAATAACGCCGCGGTGCAGCGCTAAAACAGACGCCGTCATTTCGACGCCTCCCGCTCCGTAAATAATATGGCCCGTCACCGGTTTGACGGCGGTGACATGCAACTTGCCGGTGTCCTTTTGAAACACCGAACGGATCGCGTTGGATTCCTGAATATCTTCCTGCGGGATCCCGCTGCCGTTGGCGTGGAGAAAATCAATGTCTCTTGTTTCGATCGCGGCTTCTTGCAAGGCGCGTGTCATCGCCAGCTGTTTCCCGCGAAAATCTTCGGTGGATCTCGGATCGTAATTGAAATCGGAAGCGGCGCCATAGCCTTTGATTTCGCCGTAAATTCTCGCACCTCGGGCCAGTGCATGTTTCTTTTCTTCCAGGACGATTAACCCGGCGCCTTCGCCCAGCACCAAACCGTCACGGCGCTCATCGAACGGCCGGTAGGCCTTTTCGGGAATTCCATTTTGGCCGGATAACAGACCTAATAGATGAAACCGGGAAATCCCGATGGCATTAATTTTAGAATCTGTCCCTCCCGCAATCATCACATCGGCATCACCGCGCCGGATGATATGAAAGGCTTCGCCGATTGCCTGCGTTCCGGCGGCTGAAGAAGTCGTGATAGTATTGTTGGGTCCTTGAAAACCATGCGTAATGGAAATATGGCAAGCGGGCATGTTCGGGAGGTATTTCAACAACCATAGCGGAAAAAGGGATCGGATGCCTTCCTGGCCGAATTTTTTCATCTGGAAGCGCCCCTGATCATCCATGGCGTTGCGAATGCCCACGCCGACTTCATCCAAATCATTATTAATAATTCCCGTTCCGAGAGATACGCCGAACCGAAATCGTTTTTTATCATCCGCGATCAGACCGGCATCGCGCACCGCCAGCTGACTCGCGGCGACCGCCATGACAATTTCACGCGACATGACCTTTAAGGATTTTCTTTGTTTGACAAATTCTTCGGGATTAAAATCGGATATTTGGCCAGCAATTTTGACGGGTGAACCGTTGGTAGTGGCGAGCGAACGGATGCAAGATTTTCCTTGAAGGACTGCGTCCCAATAGGGCTCCCAGCCTCTTCCGCATGGAGAAATGAGGCCGATGCCCGTAATGACAACGCGCCTTTGGGATTCGCCTTTAAAGTGACTTTTTAAAAAATGCATGATCCTGTCTGTTTGACTTTATCCCGCACGGAAAAATGATTCATGAAAGCATCATGAAATGTGATCGATCGTTCTGCGTCCTGGATTAACCTGCCGACATTCATGAGCATAAAACGCGACGTTGCGAAGACCCGGCCTTTCATACGGATTTGCGCGTCAAACCAGGCGCCCTCCAATTTAAGACTTTCAGAAGCGGCTGTTATCTCAACCTCATCCCCAGTTTGAAAGGGATGACAAAAAGAAGCGTTTTCAATTTTTGCAAAGATCAAATCGTCGCGGAAATCGCTTTCAGCGCCCAATAACAATCCGGCGGTTTGAGCCATCATTTCCGCCATCAGCAGTTCCGGGGCATAAATCGCAGATGGTACGCGGCTGCGCGTCCGCGCGATAATGCCGCGTTCAATCGTCAAGACTTCGTCCAACAGAAGCCAGCGCATCAGTTCCAAATCCTGACCTGAGCCGCAATCCACCGCTTACGGAAAATAAAAAAACGCCCTTCGTGCCCCTGCTTAAAATCACCATTTTGTGATTTCAAAGCGGCGTAAAACTGGCTGCGGCCTCGCAATCTGATCTGCATTGATTGAAAACCGTCCATCCCCAAACCAGACCGGTTCAACGCTTTAAACAAGGATTCCTTGGCTGCAAAAAATTTGGAATAAACCAGACTTGAATATCGCTTCAGTCGCCAAACACGTTTTTCTTCGGCTGTCAAAATTCGCCCGCACGCGCTGCGCTTGTGCCGGCGAATCAGGGTCTGAATGCGCAACGCATCGACAAGATCCACGCCCACGCCTTTTAAATTTGGAAAGCGCGCAGGCTTACGCCTTGGCATCTTTCGCGAGCCGGTCCTGAAGATAATTTAAGATCATGCGGACGGTGAAATAACTCCCTAATTCGGAAACAGACGGATTTTTAGCAAAGCTACCCACATCCAAATACGGAACCTTGGATTTGAGCTCCGCCAATCCTTCCGGCGTCACGCGTCCGTCTTTGACAAACCGCTCGTCGTTGAGAATATTTCCGGGAAAGAGCTCTCCGCTGGGAATTTTGATATTAAAATCTTTCTCGAGACGAAATATGATATCGATAAAATCGATGGATTCCGCGCCAAGGTCGCGCGTCAAGGAAGCATCCGGCTTGACTTCCTGCGGATCGACGCCCAATGCACCCGCCAAGGTTTGCTGCACTTTGGATAAAATCTCTTTTTCCATGCTACCGTATCCTCCCTCTAAGAAGCTGTAACCTCATGCGACTGCTTGGATGACAGGATTAATTGGGCCGAAACGGCTACTTTACCGCCGTGAAGGAGCTTCGCGCTCCACTGCGTCTCATCGGCCTCGTCTTTAACCAATTCCAAACGGCTTTCCCACTCGTCGCCCGGCATCAGATATTTTGAAAACTTTGTCGCAAAAATGCGTTTAAGATAATAATGCTTTTTATTGTCTTCATTGATTTGGTTCAAATAGATTTCGGCTGTTTGCTTCAGCATTTCCAGCGCAAGCACGCCGGGCAGGACGGGGAATCCCGGGAAATGATCTTGAAAAAACTCAGATTGCTTCGGAATTCGACCCGATGCGGCGATTCCTTTGCCAAGATGAACCCATAACACTTTTTCAACGGCTAATGATTCCACTAAATCACCTGAAAAATAAAAACCCCGTTTAGAATCCTTAAACCCGCGACCCAGGTATACACTTGCTTTTCTCCCAGCAACGTAAAACCTTGCCGTTTAAAAAGCTCGACCCATTCATCCCGTTTTTTGAAATTCCTGGGATGCCCGAAAAATTCAAAGTTATACAATGTATCTCTTGCGATCGTCCACCAGCGCCCTGCGCGATGATGATACAAATCTTCCACCAGAACCAGGATCTTGCGCGTGACACGGCGCGCTTCGCGGATCAAGGCTTCCGGGTCGGGAACATGATGCAAAACCGTCACAAGCAGACTCGCATCGAACGCATGTTGGCCGAACGGAATGCGGTCTCCGGAATAAATCACCACGGGCGACTGCTGAAATCCGGGCTTGACGACGTCTAAAACGGTCACATCGTGCCCGCGCGCTTTGAGTGGTTTTACGTAATACCCCCAACCGCCCCCTATGTCCAAGATACGGCTGCGGTTAGGAAGAAAAGGTTCAAAGATCTCCACAAACTCTTCGGCTCTCCGGTCGAGCTTCAAACCCGGGTTTTTTTTGACAACGGTATCCAGTATTTTTCGTTGTAAATGCCGAATGCGCGTTGCGATTGGATTCACACAAGTCACGGTGAGCGTTAGAGTTTCGTGCGCGGTATTGTAACACAGGCCCCCCATACTCCCAAAGCAATCTTTTCATTTGATTTTTGGACCTAGGATGACTATTCTGGTGGCCGCTCAACCCTGCTAAATCTCCAAAAAAACGGCGTTTTTCTCGTTTTCCGGGTCGGCGCGACTGAATATGACTAAACCGCTCAAGAATAAAGTGGCATTGATTACAGGTGCTTCCCGGGGCATCGGACGCGCGATTGCGCGTCAGCTGTCCGAAAAGGGATCGCATGTCGTCATCAATTATGCGCGCAATGAAGAAGCTGCCCGCCAGACGGTTCAAGAACTCTCGGGTAACGGGATAAAGGTATTTCCCTTCCGGGCAAATGTCGGTGATCCGAACGCGGTGAAAGAACTCGTTCAAGCCACGCTTAAGGAATTCGGAGGCATCGATATCCTGGTTCATAACGCTGCGATGGGGGCTTTCAAGCCGGTGCATCAGCTTAAACTCAATCAGTGGGATCTGTCTTTGGATATCAACGCTCAAGCCTTTTTGATTTTATCCCAACAGGTGGCGCCCTCCATGGAAGAAAGAGGCGGGGGCAGCATTATTGCCATTTCAAGCTTGGGCGCGCATCGCTTCATTCCTGAATATGGCGCCATCGGCATTTCAAAAGCGGCCCTTGAAACCTTGGTCAAATACTTGGCCGTGGAATACGCGCCCAAACGCATACGAGTGAATTGCGTTTCCGGAGGCTTGGTAGAAACGGATGCCGTCAAGGCCTTCCCGCGCTATGAGACATTCAAACAGGAAGTCATTCAGCGCACACCCGCAAAGCGCATCGGACAGCCCGATGACCTTGCCCGCGTCGTTACGTTCCTCGCCTGCCCCGAATCTGAGTGGATTTACGGCCAGACCGTCGTCGCGGACGGCGGACTTTCTCTCATCTGAATTTTTCAATCTTTAAAATCAGGTTTGGGCGATTTCTATGTTGCCGGGGGGATTTTTTTGGGGAATGAGATCATCCGTATCAAAACCGATTTGCTTTGATTTCGGGGCTTCATCCTCGGCACCTTGATACCAAACGCCTGTACCGCCTGTCAGTCGGATGCATCCCGCCGCGCAAACGGCCATGATCAATGCGCAGAAGAACATACTGTGACGCCATTTCATATCAGCCTCCGCCGGAATAGGGTTATAATACCAAAAAGAAGCAGCGCACCGTACGGGAAATAATACCCTCCCTTTTGATAAATGGTATTTGATTCGTCCACTTCCACGGCAGCCGTCTTTTTTCCCGTCACAAAAATATCATTCCCTTCAGGACCTTCAACGCGACTGATAACGGCGCCGCGTTTGGTAATAAAAGCTGAGATACCCGTATTGGCCGCGCGGACCACCGGGACACCGTTTTCAACCGCGCGGAAAATGGAAGCCTGCAGGTGCTGGTAGGGAGCGGTTGTCGGACCGAACCACGCGTCATTCGTAATGACGGTCAACATCCGCGCTCCTTCTTTGACGAAACGCCTTGCAAGTCTGGGAAAAACGTCTTCAAAACAAATCAAGACAGCAAATGGCGGTATAGCGCTTGACGTAAAAACAGTGTATGTGTTCCCCGCCGAAAAATCTCCCACACCTAAAGATTCAGCAAGCGGTTCCAGCCAGCCGAAAATCATTTTGAGCGGGACATATTCTCCGAAAGGAACGAGATAAATCTTATCGTAACGGTTTTGAATTTCGCCTTGGGGATTCAGCCAATAGGCGCTGTTTAAAATTCGGCCCTGCTCATCCCAATGCGGACTGCCGATCACGGTCGATATTCCGTGGCGCTTGACTTCATCCCGAATTCCTTCCGCATAATAATCGCGATTAAAATAACCCGGAAAGGCCGCTTCCGGCCAAACGATGAGATCCGGACGATCCAGCACGGCTAGTTCCGAGAGTTTTGAGTAAATTTGCAAAATTTTGTCTCGCGCCTCCGGTTCCCATTTGACGGATTGAGGAATATTGCCTTGCAGGACGCTGACGCGGATCGAGCGCACGGGTTGATCCTCAACGCGTAATTGCAGAAAACCATAACCGATTAAGGATCCAAAAATAATGAAGACAACGCTTAAGAGGGAAGCTGTCGAGACATCGGAAAAAATCCGCTTCCCATCCGCCTTTTGTTTCCGGCCGGCGCTTTTCGACCAAAAAACAAAAAGACAGGCGTTGATAAAGGCGATGATAAATCCAAGCCCGTAGGCACCGAAAAGATTAGCGGACTGCAAAATACGCGGGTAATGCGATTGTGAATAGCCCAACAAATTCCACCCCAAGCCGAACACGGGGATCTCGGAACGCAGGATTTCAACCGCGGTCCATGCCAAGGCGATCCATATAATTTTCAACCAGCCGAACCGAAGAGGTTTTCCGAAATAAACCAGCCAGGCAAACAAGATGAAAAAAACGGTCTCGATCAGAGCGACGATCGCCCAAATGAACGGAACCACAAAATGAAGCCAATAAAAAGTCGTGCTGAAAAACACAATGCCCGCTAAGAATCCGACGCGCAAAACCTGTCTGTGGGAGCGGCAGCGGTCAATCCCGATTAAGAAAGGAATCAGCGCAACCCAGGCCAAAAAACCAAGTCCGAATTTGGGAAAGCAGAGCGTTAGAAGCAGGCCTGATGATACCGCTAAGAAGGAATGTCTGGAAAGCACGCGTCACTCATTCGCACCGTGGCATTTTTTATATTTCTTACCACTGCCGCAAGGACAAGGGTCATTGCGCCCCACTTTGGATTCTTGTTTACCGGTACCGGAAACTGCTCCCCCCGCACGCGCCCTCTCGGGATGAAGTAATGAGGGTCTTCCCCCCGCCGCGGGCTTCTGCGTGCCGGCCTGATTGGCGACTATCGACTCCATACCGCCCGCGTCCGGATGAATGAATGTGGCTTCGGCTTTGTCCATGACGGTTGCAACTTTTTCTTCGCGCACGACCTGCACGCGGAAGATCAGCTCAACGGCTTCTTCTTTGATGCCGTCCACCATTTGATCGAACATAGCAAACGCCTCCCGTTTGTATTCGATCAAGGGATCCCGCTGCCCGTAGGCCCGCAAGCCGATGCCCTCTTTTAAATTATCTAGACTGTGCAAATGATCTTTCCACTTGGAATCAATGACCTGCAGTAAAATATAGGAAATCAAATAATTCATGCGCTCAGGCGTAAAATCGCGCACGCGGGCCTCATGATGATTCTGAATGCGCCGCGTGATCGCTTCCCGCAAGTCATCCAAATCATTATCGTTGGCGTCCACCTCGGTTTTGAAATCAACACCGAACTTGGTGGATAAAGCCTCGGCCAGGCCTTTGGGATTTTTATCATCATCGCGCATATCCGGATGGACGTAGGTCGCCAACATGTTTTCGATGACATTTTCGATCATCTCGAAGACATGCGCTTTCAAATTTTCTCCGTGGAGGACACGATCGCGTTCAGCATAAATCAATTCCCGTTGGCGGTTCATCACATCATCAAACTCAAGGAGATGCTTACGCACCTCGAAATTGCGGGTTTCAACGCGCTTTTGAGCGGTTTCAATCGCTTTACTCACCAAAGGATGCTGGATTTCCTCACCTTCCTGCATCCCCAAACGCTGCATGACGCCTGAGATCCGGTCGGAGCCGAAAATGCGCATCAAATCGTCTTCAAGGGATATGAAAAATTTGCTGGAACCGGGGTCACCTTGACGTCCGCAGCGGCCACGCAGCTGATTGTCGATCCGGCGCGCCTCATGCCGCTCAGTACCGACAACGCATAAACCGCCCTTCCCCGCGATGCCTTCGCCCAGCACAATGTCCGTTCCGCGGCCGGCCATATTGGTCGCGATCGTGATCATCCCCGGCTGCCCTGCCTGCGCCACGATTTCGGCTTCTTTTTCATGGTATTTCGCATTTAAGACCGAGTGCGGAAGGTTTCTTTTCTTTAACATATGGCTGATGCGCTCGGACTTTTCGATCGAGATGGTACCTACCAGCACGGGCCGGTCCTGTTTATGAATTTCCGTGATTTCATTAACCACCGCTTCAAACTTTTCTTTTTCGGTGCGGTAAATGCAGTCGGAATAATCCTCGCGGATGCAGGGTTTATTGGGCGGGATCACGACGACATCCAATTTGTAAATTTTATCGAATTCGACCGCCTCCGTCGCCGCCGTGCCGGTCATACCCGCCAATTTCTTGTACATGCGGAAATAATTTTGAAACGTGACCGTTGCCAGCGTCTGGTTTTCACGGCGGATATTGACGCGCTCCTTGGCTTCGAGCGCCTGATGCAGCCCATCCGAAAAACGGCGGCCCGGCATCAGCCGGCCTGTGAATTCATCCACGATGATGACTTCCCCATCTTTCACCACATATTCCTCATCGCGCTTGAACAGCACATGCGCCCGAAGCGCTTGATTGATATGGTGGATAAGGTCAATGTGCACATTTTCATAAAGATTTTCGACGTTGAGCAACTCCTCGCAATGACGGATGCCGTCTTCGGATAAGCTGACTGTGTGGGCTTTTTCATCCAATTTATAATCGGTGTCTTTATTCAGACGCGGGATAATGCGGTCAATTTTATAATATTTATCGGTCGATTCCTCTGCCGGTCCCGAAATGATCAATGGGGTGCGGGCTTCGTCGATTAAAATCGAATCCACTTCATCGACAATCGCGTACTGCAAGGGCCGCTGAACGCGCTGTTTGAGACTGGCCACCATGTTGTCGCGCAGATAATCGAATCCGAATTCGTTATTAGTGCCGTAGGTGATATCGCTGGCATAAGCTTCGCGGCGCGCATCTCCGCGCAAGTCATGCTGAATCACGCCGACCGAAAGCCCCAGTATTTCATAAATCGGGCCCATCCAGCTGCGGTCGCGGCGAGCCAGATAATCGTTCACCGTGACAAGATGAACGCCTTTTCCCTCAAGGGCGTTCAAATAAATGGGAGCCGTGGCAACGAGAGTTTTGCCTTCCCCCGTGGCCATTTCGGCGATTTTACCCTGATGCAGTACAATGCCTCCGAGTAACTGCACGTCAAAATGACGCATTTTGGTCGTGCGTCTTGAAGCCTCACGCACCACCGCGAATGCTTCCGGCAAAATTTGCTCGATCGTTTGACCGTCCGCCAGGCGCTTCTTAAATTCATCCGTTTTTGACCGCAATTCCCCGTCCGTTAATTTCTCGACGGCCGGCTCAAGGCTGTTAATGTGATGCACCAAAGGCCAAAGCCGGTTGAGTGTCCGGGTGTTCTGCGTTCCGAATATTTTTTGTAAGATCGTTCCGATCATGATTTTTTATCCGCGGTCATTTTTAAATAAGCTTGTATGAACTCATCCAGGTCGCCGTCCATGACAGCTTGCGTATTGGATGTTTCCGCATTCGTGCGGTGATCCTTCACCATCGAGTAAGGATGAAAAACATAAGAACGGATCTGCGAACCCCATTCGATTTTCTTTTTCTCGCCGTATTTGCTTTTAAGCTCTTGTTCTTTTTCCTGCCGGAACCTCTCGTACAGCCGCGCCTTGAGAATTTTCATGGCAACCTGCTTATTCTGATGCTGAGAACGTTCA
This sequence comes from Candidatus Omnitrophota bacterium, assembly GCA_041585205.1. GTDB lineage: Bacteria > Omnitrophota > Omnitrophia > Omnitrophales > Aquincolibacteriaceae > JBFHCO01. Next base: position 12,355 of record JBFHCO010000034.1, read on the forward strand.
TTTTGACATTGAGCCACAAGTCCCGTCGCAAGATGCGTGATGCGCACGGCGCTTGAAGTTTTATTGACATGTTGGCCGCCGGCCCCGCCCGCTCGATAAGTATCGATTCGAATTTCAGATTCCTTCACCTCAATCTCGGGCAGATCTTCGACATCCGCGATGACATCCACCGATGCAAAAGAGGTGTGCCTTCTCTTGTTCGCGTCAAAGGGAGAAATGCGGACCAACCGGTGCACCCCACATTCGGCTTTCAAATAGCCGTAAGCATAAGAACCCTTGATCATGAATGTGGCGTTTTTAATCCCGGCTTCCTCACCCGGCAGCCAATCGATGCCGGTTTGCGTAAATCCATGCCGTTCCGCCCAGCGCGTATACATCCGGTAGAGCATCGAAGCCCAGTCACAGGATTCTGTGCCGCCCGCTCCGGCATTGATGCTGACAATGGCGTCATGTGAATCCAAAGGATCCGAAAGGAGCCGCTGAAATTCAAGACTGGCCACATTACGTTCGAGAATATCGACGTCCTTCGCGAGATCTTTCAAAGCTTCGCTTTGCTTCTCGTCGGCAAGCGATAACAATTCCTTCAATTCGGAGGTCTGTTGGTGAGCCAGCTTCCAGGGATCGACGATTTTCTTGAGGGCTTTGAGACGATCTACGGTTTCCTGGGCTTCCTGAGGGCGGTCCCAGAAACCGGTTTGGGCCATTTTGTCATTGAGGTTTTCAATCTCCTTTTCCTTGGACTCAAGGTCAAAGATACCCCCTTATCTCCTTGAGTTTGTCTTGGAGATTTTGCAGCTTGTCCTTTAAATTCTGAATTTCGAATTCGACCATAGAAATCCCTGAAATTGAAAACAGTAGTTTACCAAAAAAAGGTGGCGAGGTACAGCTTAGGCGGAGGTCGCAAATTGAACTTGAGCGAGGTATTCGGTCACGAAGTGGAACAACCGCGAACGGTCTATCACAAGCTGGCCGTTTTCGAAACGGATGATATCCGTATCAAATTCGTCAAAGAGATCTTTCAGGAGTTCGGCCTTAATCGCGTCGGCCAAGGCATCATTGCGCAGTTCGTCCGCCGCTTCAATCCGGTCCGCAGTGAGCAAAGCGCTTACAATTTGGGCCGTGCGTTCCACGACTTCAAAAAAGGGCTCCCCCTCTTTCGCTCGGCCCTGAAGCCCCACTTTAAAAAGCGCCGCGTTACGCGCCAATGATCCGGATCGCACATCATCGGAGACCACCGGCAATGCCTTGCCGTTTTGAACCGAAAAAAGCGGTCTGTATGCGTCAAGCGCGTTCAAGAATTGCTGATTCAATCCGACGATTTGAACGGTTTTCATGGACCGCGGAAAAAGCGCAAGCCCAATACGCGACTTCATATCAGGGTGATTCAAACTCTCGATTAAACTCGTCGCGTCCCCTTGCAGCTCGAATGCCACCGCCAACGAACCTTCTTTCAGATTGGTCAGCTTTTGCAAGAACCAGTCAACGGCCCGATCGGCAAAATCCTCCGTAACCACACCCTGCTCTGCCGCAATTGAGCCTGTCTGTTCCATTCTCTGCCGCACTTCGGAACGCAACATTTGGCCGAATGTCTCAGCGCCGACCATTGATGTGTTGACAGCAATCTCATCGGCCAATCGGCTTAATGGTACGGTCCGCAGTTCCTCTTGCGCACTTAAAAAATATTCGGCAACCCGACCGGCCACGCTTTGAATCGCCGTGGCTGATGTCATCCGAATTTCAGATCGCTTAGCGTCTAAAAGTTTCCGAACTCTCCGCCCTTCAGGAGTGGCTTGCCATTGTGTTTCAATGGTTGTAGCCGTGAAAAATGCAGCATTCGGATTCTTTGCATCGAAAAAGAAAACGAGGCTTTTATCAATAAAAGCGGATGCGTCTTCGGTGGCAATTACGATTGCATTCGGTTGAAAATGCATCGCCGAGGCCGTCGCCAAATTATTAGGCGCTGCATCAAGCGATCTGGCGAGCGCACGCGCCTTATGAGGACTAGAAACCATGAAGATATTGACGCTGTCCGGATTCAAAGTTCGTTTAAGAATATCTCCGGTCCCTTGCGTTAGAGCCAGCGCAGGTGTTAAATGATAATTGCTTAAAAGGTACTGAAACTCTTCGAGATACTCCTTTTCACTTGCAAACTGATATTTTTTGTCGGCATAAAACGTAATGACTTCCGGTGTCTCCAGCATCGAAAGTTTCTCTATCAAATCGTCTAGGTTTGCCAACCGCAGATCCCCCATAAAACGGAGAAAGAACGGATGAAAGCCTTTTTTAACGAAATGGCCTATGTTTTGAACTTGCGTGACTTCCGATATGCGCGTCGCATAGTCCGGACGTAGAAGATAAGGCGGTTGCTCGACCCTCTCCAAGCCGACAGGTACGGACAATATGCGTCTTAAATCCGTTTTGATATCGCCCGGCGCGGC
>JBFHCO010000035.1:0-14414 GCA_041585205.1 Candidatus Omnitrophota bacterium
GCCACAGATTTCCTAAAATAATATTCTGATCTTGCGCAAGAAATTGACAGCGCGCGATTTGATAAGTCAGATATATATTTTTTTTATCCAAAAGCGAATGACGCTGCACAGGTCACCTTTTTTCGTATGGAGAGAAACTCCCATGAACCCGAGCTCATTATACAAATAATTGAGGAGAATTGAATATGCATCTTTGCTATAATCCGAATCACCTTTCATGAAAATGATTGCAAAAGCTATCTGTAAAATCACGCTGGCCGCTCTGCTCTGGAGCGCCGTCCTCCTTTTTTCCGCCGAGGGATTGCTGCGGCTGTTGTACGAGGATGCGGAAATTGACGGATTTTATTTCGGTAAGGGTGCCTGGGAGGCCTTTGAGCCGACGGGCCTTCGTATGGCTCCCGGCTTTACGGGTCGCGCATTCAGAAAAGACGTTTTTGACACTTCCATCCAAATCAATCGGTTCGGTTTAAGGCAATCGAATTTCGAAACTCAGCTTCAATATTCAAACCGCGTAATGCTATTAGGTGATTCCTTTACATTCGGCGTGGGCGTCGAAGAATCGGAATCTTTCGCGTTTCTTTTGCAGACCGTTTTAAATGAGCGAGGTTGGGGCGTCATTAATGTCGGTCAGCCTGCGTTTGGCGTGACTCAAGAAACTGCCTTGGCGTTGCATCTCGCGCCTCTCGTAAAACCCAATGCCATCGTCTTGCATATGTTTCTCGGGGAGGACGGCAGTGATTTTAAAGACGACTATTTGCAAAATTATAAAAAAATCGACATCCGTCACGGTTACAAACTCAGAAAGAGCAGACCGCTGCCCATCGCTCCCCTCGATTATCTGCGAACGCATTCTTACGTATGGAGAAAGATCGGTTTCAAGTTGCTTGCCCATAATACAAAGAAAATCATGGCTCAATTTCGTGAGGATGCCGAGAATAATCCCCATCAGGTCGTCCGAAATACTCTCGACTCGCTGGATGAGCTATCGGACTACTGTCGCGGAAATTCAATTCTTTTCGGGGTTGTCATCATTGCGGAAAAAGACGTTCCCCATGCACTCAGCACGATCCTGAAAGATCATTTGAATACGCGTCAAATTTCCTATTTAGATTTGAATGAAAAAAATTTCGATGCGGATAATTATTTCGAATCGGACATTCATTGGAACTCAAACGGCCATCGCAAGGCCGTCAGCTATATCGCCCCTTTTATCTTGAAACTCATACAAGAACCAACGGCATCAACAAATCACTGAACACGTTGTTTCAGATGATCCGCCAGCCGTAAAGCCAAGGCGATTAAGTTGTAAGTTACCATACAGGCCCCTCCGACGGGCAGCACAGAACCGCCCGCAATATAAAGATTATCCACGCTGTGCATCCTGGAATTTTCATCGACAACCCCATCTTGAGGATTGTCGCTCATGCGGGTGGTGCCCATAAAATGGGAGGCATGGGCAAGATAATGCGGCCACGCGCTTTGATAAGGCGGCAGATCCGTTTCCAACCTTCCCAAGCCGGCCTCTAGAAATGCCCGGCCCAAATGTTGTTGGGCAATTTCCATGGTTCGTTTTTCCTGTTCTCCTATCGCCCACTGAACTTGCAACCGCCTGAGCCCGAAAGCATCCCGTTCACGGCTTAAACTGATTCGATTTTCCCGGCTGGGGGCCTGCTCGACGAAATTTCGAATCGCATAAAATCTCGGACCTTGCAGATAACGCAACCACTCGAGTATTCTCAAACCCGCCTTTTGCGTCAAAGACCAAGGGCCGTTTGTCTGCATTCCGGCGCTTTTTCGCAATCTTAAAGCATGTCGAAAAATGTGAGCCTCCCCGCTTTCTGAGGGCGACAGATGGAATAAGGGGGTGAGAAAGGCGACGAAATTTAGAATTTGCTCCTCCCGCTGAACCGCTTCCGAAATTTGAAAACCTGCGAACGGATGCACTGAATGAACTCCGACGGGCTCACGGTAAGTTGATAAGCGATAGAGTGATAAATTCCGGTAAGGAGGTCGGGTGATTAAAATTCCTGAAAGAATATTAAAATGACGCATAAAGTACCGGCCGACATTGTCATATTTATTACCGAGCCCCTCTGTTTGGATATCGTTTGAAAGCAAAAGAATCCGAGGATTTTCTATCCCCGCAGCCAGCACAAAAACCTTTGCTGCAATGTTGTATCGCTTCCCGTCTATGCTTCCGATCAACGCCCGTTCCACATGGCGCGCATTCCGGGAGACTTCAAGACGCAAGGCCGTACTATGTGTATACAATTTCAGATTGGGAGAACCGCTTTGAAATAAAGAACGAAACCGCTTTCCGAATCGCAGCCTGCGGCGCTTAAAAATCTTCGTTCGTACCTTGTCACCGTTTATAAAAATGCTGCGATCTTGATAATCAGGGGAGTTCTCGTCCCAAGCGCCCGGTTCATCCTGAGCTGTTTTTAAGCCGCAAAATTCATACGCCCTGGGAAAATATTTTTGGAGTTCGGAAAACGGAAATGGCCATTGGGCCTTCGGTACATACGGCCGATTTTCGAAGTCGATCGGGTCATAGGGCGCCGAATTTCCGCCCCAGATATTGGTCGCGCCGCCGAAATACCGCTTGCGGCTGGCCACATTGACCGGGTATTCCCCGCTATTCTCACCCTCGCTGAGCGCCTCAATTTTGGAATCTTCGCTTAATCCCCCGCTCTCGATCACACAAATGTCGGTGGACCGGCCTGCAAATTCAGATGCAATTGCCATTCCTGCGGGCCCCGCCCCGATAATGCATATATCCGTCTGCAGCATTGTCTGATCGCGTAAGCTCCTGATATCAATTATCATACGCTTGATTTTAACATAACCGTTTTAGGACCAGGCACAAGTTTATTGCGCCGCATGCAGGCTTTTAATCCCATCAAAATTGGCCTATAATTCTCGATATCACCATGAAAAAATTAATCGGGCTGGACCAAATCCGTTATGAATGGGCGCTTGCAAAAACAAAATTCCGTCATTTTATTTCTCGATCCATTCGCGGCAAGGCTCCGACGGTTCTGGTTTATCAAATGGGCCGCGTGGGATCGTCATCCATCCTTAAGACACTTCATCAATCGAAACTCAAAGCGCATCTTTACCATGTCCACTATTTAACTCCCTCCACCTTGGAACGGTACCATTCTCAAATGCAGCAAAATTTTTCTGAGCGGGGGTTTCTGGGGGAGCATTTGATTCGGGGTCTGGAACTCAGAAAAAGATTGGATCATAACTCGGACTGGAAAAAATGGAAAATCATCACTTTGGTCAGAGATCCCGTCGCAACCTGCCTTTCCGGCTTTTTTTATCACCGTTTCGGTAAAAATAAAAAGGGTAACGCCGGTCTTCCCGACAACTTCAAGTTAAAGCAGGAAATTTCAGGCGCCTTGAAAACTTTCTTCGGTCAAGCCAGAAATTATGAGTGGATTCTCAACTGGTTTGACGATGAGTTAAAAACGAATCTGGGTATTGATGTCTACACGGAGCCTTTTGAGCACTCTCGCGGTTATGCCCTGCTGACAAAGCGAGAACCGCATGTTTTGATCCTGAGATTAGAAGACCTGACCCGAGTGGGCTCAGAAGCGCTCGGTCTTTTTTTATCTTTAGTTCGCTTGCGGCTCCTTAAAGAAAACGAAGCGGGGCAGCGCCCGTATGCCGATCTCTATCGGGATGTCTTAAAAAGGGTTTCTATACCCGGGCCTATCCTTGCATCTATTTACGATTCAAAATATGTCAGGCATTTTTACAGCGCAGACGAAATTCGCATGTTTAAAGCACGTTGGTCTGGGGTGGCGGCAGATCCAATCGTGTTGTAATGCCATCCTTTGAATTTTACAGCTGTGAGCGCATCGCGAAGTTAACCGATCACCTTCTTAATTTTGTAAGATTTGACGGGACGCAGGATCCGTGCTCGAAGACCGAGCGGCAACCAGGCGAGCCATTGATAGAGGCGGACGGAATGAAAAATGGGCATATGTCTTCCCTTCATTTCTTGAATCAACTCATCCAATCGTCTTCGAATATCTCCATTCACTGAATCCAAAAGCTGAAGCATTTCAAAGTCATAGGCTCTTTGCATTTGGATGAGAGTGTATGCACTCAAATGATGATGAATGATTTGCCGCTTTTTATGATCGCTTTCTGACAGCCCCCGATTCGCCAATGCGCGCAGCATCGCTTCCACGCGCCGCTTGACCTTTTCGTGCGTTTGGAGATAGGCCTCATACGGCCAGCGTGTCTTTATGCTGTAGGTGTCGCCATGCGCGCGAATGCTGCATAAGGGTTTGGGCTCACAGATAACCGTTCCCCGGGATGCCAGTTTGATCCAAGCCAGTCGATCGCTGTCCCAAGGTGTATCAAGGGATTCTATTCCGCCCAATTCGCGCAATAATAATGTGGGAAACATAACACCTGTGATATTCATTTTGTAACCGGGTAAAAAAACCAGGCTTAAAAATTCTGCAAAGTCCATGCGTACGGGCATTTTCCCGTCGGTGTATTTGAATTTACCCCTGTCATCGATGATCCGGTACCGGCTGCGCACCAATGTTGCGGAGGGATTTTTTTGGATGTGACGCATCATGGTTTCCAAAAAAGCCGGATCAAAATAATCATCATCGGCAAGATAGACCATCCATTGCCCTCTGGCCTGATTTAAAAGACTGTTGAATTTATCAAGGATTGGAGTTTCGGGGGATTTCTGCATATAATGGATCCGTTCGTCTGAATAGGATGCGCAGAGATCTTTGATCTTGCTATGCGGGGATGAATCGCAAACGAGCAACTCAAAATTACCATAACTCTGTGTCAGGCAACTGGTTAAGGCTTGATCCAGATAACGAATACGGTCATAAACAGGAACCGCGATAGTGATCTTGATATGTTCCTCTTGAGGCATAAGGCAAAGTATATAGAAAAGATGACGGTGGATCAAAACAAAGTGTGCCGGTTATGCCAAAGCAATGGGGTCGCCCCCTTCTTGGATCTCGGATCCATGCCGCTGGCCAACTCTTTTGTTCCGCTCAATGGAGCATGTTTAAAAGAACCGGTTTATCCGCTCCGGTTGTTTTTCTGCCCGAAATGTTACTTGGTCCAACAGCTGGATTTTCAATCCCCGCGCTCGATATTCGCTGATTATCCGTACTACTCTTCCCATTCGCATAGTTTGCTTGAGCAATCCCGGATCTTTGCCGATACGGCTATAAATCAATTCAGCCTCAACCGGTCAAGCCGCGTCATTGAAATCGCGTCAAACGACGGCTATTTGCTTCAATATTTTCAAAAGGCAGGCATCCCCTGCTTGGGCGTCGAGGCGTCGCCTCAGATTGCCCTGGAAGCGGAGCGGAAAAAGATTCCGACACTGAACCGCTATTTTGATTTCGAAATCGCATCTGAATTGATAAGTAACGGCGGGCCCGCGGACCTTTTAATCGCCAACAATGTGCTTGCTCATGTCGACGACCTGAACTCTTTCGTTCGTGGTTTAAAGGAGCTCCTTGCCCCTGAAGGCGTTTTGACCGTGGAATTCCAGTATTTACTCCGGCTGATTATGCGTGATGAATTTGATCAAATATATCATGAGCATTTCTCATACTTTTGTTTGCTCACCGCGGAGCGCATTTTCAAAAAGCACGGATTGAGGGTTTTTGATGCGGAGGAGCTGCATGCGCAGGGAGGATCGCTGAGAATTTATCTTTGCCATGATCAAAATGCCGACCGTCAGGCAACGCCTCAAATCGATGAATTTTTATCATCAGAGCGTCAATTTGGTTTGGATCAATTTAAGACGTATCAGGATTTCGATGAACGCGTCAAAGCTAAAAGAAAGACGATCGTGTCGGCCCTCGATGAAATTAAGCGTAAAGGTCAAACCCTTGTCGGATATGGGGCACCGGCCAAAGCCAGCACCTTTCTTAATTATTGCGGCGTGGATCGCGGGACAATCCCCTTTACGGCAGATATCAATCCTTATAAGCAGGGCCGGGCCATGCCGGGCAGCCAAATCCCGATCCGGCACCCCGATGCGATCAGGGAGGCTATGCCCGATTATGTCCTTATTTTCCCTTGGAATATTCAGGAAGAAATCATGACGCAATTGGCTTATATTCGTGAATGGGACGGTCATTTTATCGTCGCCATACCGTCTTTTCGAATACTGTAAGAGGATTTAAATGCAAATTTGGCGTGATCTTGAACGCAGGGAAGAGAACAACGATATTATCCGTGTCGCCGTAGTCGGGACGGGATTTTTTGGTGCCGGCTTGGTGCGGCAAATGCTTAAAATGAAAGGCCTGAAGCCCGTTGTGCTGGCAAACCGGACTCTTCAACGTGCGATCGACGTCCTTTTGGCCGCCGGTATTCCCCTTTCGCGGATTCAAACCTGTAATGATCTCTCGAAAGCCCAGAAGGCCTTAGAATCGCGTCAATTCGTCGTCACCAGCCAATTAAATCTTCCGGCACAGATCCAAGGCGTGGACGTCGTTATGGAGGCAACGGGGAATGTAACGATCGGCGCTCAAATCGCTTCAGAATGCATCGCCCGGGGAAAGCATATCGTCGCCGCGAATCCCGAAACGCAAGCCACAGTCGGATGTATCTTAAAATACCGAGCGGATCAAGCCGGCGTGGTATACAGCGATGTGGACGGAGATCAGCCGGGCGTGCTGATGAATTTGTCTGACTATTGTCGGGGAATGAGTTTTCAACCCGTGATCGCGGGTAACTGCAAAGGTGTATTAAAGCGTTACGCAACTCCCGAAACACAGGCCTCCTTTTCGACGCAAAACGGGATTCAGCCATGGATCGCCACGGCAGCTGCCGATGGCACCAAGTTAAATATTGAAATGGCCATTGTCGCAAACGCTACAGGCATGATGCCCGCAGCGCTTGGCATGAAAGGCATTCAAACCAATTTGGAGAGCATCCTAAAAGATTTTTCGAAGTCGGATCTTTTAAATGGCGGCCGCTATGTGGAATACACTCTCGGCATTCCTTCGGGCGTTTTTATGATCGCAAAAAACGATGAAAAAATCGTCCAAAATGAATTTCAGTATCTCAAAATGGGTTCAGGGCCTTATTATCTTTTTTACCACCCCTATATTCTTTGCCATTACGACGCGCCGCTCTCAGCCGCAGAAGCTGTTTTGTATCATACGGCCACCATTGCCCCCATGGGCGCACCCGTCGCGGAAGTCGGTGCCTTTGCCAAGCGCAATTTAAAGAGCGGGCAAAAACTCGACGGGATCGGCGGTTTTGACGTTTACGGTTTAATTGCCTCTGCCAAGATTTTCCGTCGTGATGATTATTTACCGATCGGCATGGCGGAATTCGCCCGCTTGAAACGAGACATTCGGAAAGATGAGCCCATTCGCTACGGGGATATCGATTGGGAGGCATCCGGCAATATCCTCACCCTGAGAAAAGAGCAGGATCGGCTTTTTAATATGAGCGCAGCTTAAGGTGGTCAGATTGGTCTTGATATGCACGAATTGATTCGGGTTCTCTCAGGCTCTTATCTTTGGCTGCTCGTTTTCTTTCTGCTTGCCAGCGCGATCAATAAACGGTCGCGCCGGCCGCTTATCTCCGGTTTCGGTATCATAACCGCTTATCCCCTGTTTTGTGCTTTTCAAATCCTTTTGGCTAAGGGCTTGGACTGGACCGGCGTTTTGAATCCGAAAGCGGCGGTAATTGTCTTTATGGCTACGGCCGTCGGACTGGCATTGTATCTCTTCAAGATCAAAAAGGAATCTCCCGAGGCATCCGTTCTTTCTAGTGATATTCAAGATCCTTTTTCACGGGCATTTGCTTTCACAGCAGCGGGTTTTATTTTGGTGGCGCTCATACCCGTATCGCTGTTCATGCCCGTTTATTTTTTTGACGATAATGTTTATCACATGCCGATGGTTGCCACTTATTTTCAAAGCGGCTCTTTGGCAGATTGGCCCACACAATCCCTCAGGCAAATTGCCCGTCCGAATGCCGTTGAAATTCAAATGCTGCATTTGGCTCTGCTTACGAATTCGGATGCTTGGATGCAAATACCCAATCTCTTGGCTCTCTTTGTGGGACTGATTGTCACTTTTCATTTGGCGTTCCTGGTACTCAATCGTGCGGACTTATCCCTGATTTGCGCTTTGCTTGTTTTAACCGCCCGGCAAACCGTCCTGGCGCCCACCACCGCCACCAACGATGCTTCCTTCTTCACTTTGATCGTTAGCTTGGCTTATTGGCTTATTTATGCCGTTCAAAGACGCCCTGCACGCTCCTACGTCATTTACGGTTTTATCGGCCTGCATGGCGCCTTAGCCTTATCGACCAAAGTTCCCGGTGCTTCCGTTTTTTTGGCATTGACTCTGTTGATGCTGATCATGACATTTATGAAACGCATTGCGCTTCCGCTTTTGCTGGTTTTTCTCGGAAGCAGCATTTTCTGTTCGGGATTGCTTATGGGAGATGTTTTCTGGGAGAATTACCTGACGTTAGGGAATCCTTTTGGACTTGTTCCTTCCGAAGATCATCCTTTGGGAACCGTCGATTATTTCGCGGTACCGGGCTTGTACCTTTACGACCTTTGTTTTTATCGTTTATTTCACGGTCCCAATTTATCCTACGGGGCCACACATTACGGATTCGTCTTTCCCTTCATTCTCGCTTTAGGCATCATACGCGTATCACAGCAAATACTGCGCTCGATGAATATTTCAAATATTGCTTTATGGACCCTCTCCACGTTATTTATTTTGATTTTTGCTTTCGTGGTTTTGCCGCGCACGCCCCAAATCTATGATCTGCGTTTTATGACTTGGATGATTCCTTTCGCGGGTATTCTTTCCCTGTCTTGGATCACTGCATGGCGTTTGCGCATTGTTCGTTTTATTTTGATCGGAATATCCCTTCTCGCAATTTTCAATTCGATTTATGTTATTATGTTTTCCTCGAAAGGTTATTATCTGGCTGAAAGCGTCCGTTATTTTATACGTAACGGCAGTCTGATGCGCTATGTTGATTTATTCCCCGAAGATACTCTCAAGCTGCCGGATGAACGCGATCAAGACAGTCTGGGAAGCTACGCCGCTTTGGAATACAATGCCAAAGAATCGGATCGCATCCTTTATCTTGGCGGCAGCAGTTCGTGGATGTATCCGGCCTGGGGAAGGGATTTCTCAAGACATGTAACCGCCGTCAGCGATTCCAAGGACGCATTGGCAAAAGCCCGATCGCTGGATTTTGAATTTATGATCATTGAATCCGATGCAAATGCTCTGCTTCGCGATAACGTTTTAAAAGAAATGCGAACGCTGCCTTACTCGAAGATCGCTGAATCAAAGCGGCGCGCGATATATCGACGCGAGAATCGTTGATCATGCAAGAAATCATTCAAAGCCTATCGGCCGGCTATCTTTGGATTATTCTTTTCATTGCCTTTGCGATTGTGATCAATCGTGCGACCGGGCAGGTCTATTACAATTCGCGCGGATTTGTCTTCGCTTATCCCCTTTTCTCATTTTTTCAGATCTGTTCGGCAAAGTTCTTGGATTTCACCGACCAGCTCCATGCTGCCGGCGTTTTATACGTCCATTTGGGCGCTCTTATCGTATTAGCTGCAATATTTTTAATCCTTTGGTCCAAAATCTCAGCTGCTGCACCTCTCCGGTCTGATTCGATGGAGATAAGGTTCGTGGCGATCACCGGATTAACGGTTACCGGTCTTTTACTTATCGCGTTGGGAGTCATTTCATTCGTGATTCCGGTCAATTTTCGTGACGATCATATCTATCACATGCCGATGGTCGCAAATTATGTTCAAAATCACTCCCTGCAGCCGTGGGCCACTCAAGACCTCCGTCAAATTTTACGCCCGAATGCGATTGAGTTACAGATGCTGCATCTGGCATTGCTATCGAATTCGGACAGCTGGTTGGAGTTGCCGAATCTTTTAGCGCTCTTCGTAGCGCTCGCGGCAACTTTTCAAATCGCCCGCATCACCTTAGGAAGCAGAACACTTGCTTGGATCAGTGTTTTAGCGGTGTTGACGGCGCGCCAAATCCTCTTATCGCCAACCACGGTTTCGAATGACGCACCTTTTATGGCCTTCACGCTATGTTCATTTTATGGCGTTCTCGGTTTAGCCGGATCCGCTCCCAAGCGCATGCCTCTATGGATAGGCTTTCTCCTCCTATCGACCGGTATGGCTGTCGCGACCAAAGTGGTCGGTCCGTGGCTGGCAGTAACCGTTTTAATGACATTAAGCCTTATGGCGATCACCGGAAAACTGCCCGCTAAGGCATGGCTGGGATTTGTGATTGCGTTGGTTGTTGCCGTTGCCATCGTTTTGGGTGATGTCATTATGGACAACATAGCCCATGGTGGTCATTTTCTTGGGTTATCAAAAAAAGAATACGGCAGAATCGTCTTTTTTCCATGGGAAAAAATCGTCTGGTTTTATCTTTATGAATTGTCTTATTACCGTCTTTTTAACCCTCCCAATTTAAACTATGGAACGGCGCATTACGGATTTCTTTTTCCTATAACGCTTATCCTGGGTCTGATCGCCTCGCTGCGTCACACATGGCTTTTTTTCAAATCGAAGCAGGCCTATTTACCCATCTTGGCTATGATGACAATTATTTTTTTTCTGTGTATCTTGGGGTTCAGGGTGCCCCGTCCCCACGATCAAAGATTTATGACATGGCTCGTTCCCTGCCTCGCGATTTTGACATTGTCATTACTCCCCAAGCAAAACAAGCGAATTTTAATATTCCTGACAGCTAGCCTTGGGATTTATGCCCTGACGGACTGGAGTATTGTATGGGCCAATTCTTCTTTGGGGATGATGTTGCGAAATGGGATATGGCAGATTGCAAGCCATCAACATGTTCCTCGCTATGTCGATTATTTTCGGCACGGTTCAATGCTTACGGTATCCGGAAAAAAACTCGATTACTTGGCGGGATATAACACGCTGGAAGAAATGGCAGATTCAAATGATAGCGTACTTGTAATCGGAGGGAAGGATTCCTGGATCTACCCTGCCTGGGGATCACGATTCAGCCGAAAAATAGAAGGCGTAAGTGATCATGCAGATTCTCTGCGGAAAATCCGGTCTCATACTTATAATTTCGTGGTTGTCGAGAGGTCCGCGAATGCGAATATAAGGCAATCAGCCCACGGAGAGCTTAGGCAATCTCCCTATTCCCCTATGGCCAGAAATAGAAGACGCTCGGTCTATCAGCTGATCATATCACAGTGACAAATAAAAAGGCCGTAGCTTATTTATGCTACGGCCTTTGGGAAGGTCTTGTACTCCTATTACTTTGGTGAGCTTATATCCCACCACTTATGATACTTTTCTTTAATCGGCTGATATCAAATCTAAAACTCTTACTCAGCGATTAATCGAAGTAATCGTCTTCCTCTTCTTCTTCCTCTTCTTCTTCGTCGAGCTGATCCTGATCTTCGTCATCCAGAACATCTTGTTCAGTGAGGATTTCATCAAACTCATCCGTCACATCACTCAGCTGTGTCTCAGATCCAGGAATCTCCTTAGAATCATCGTCGACGGCCCAGGTATTCGTAACCAAGGGCATGACGGGAAGAAGGAGCAACAACAGCACTACCAACAACCACCCTTTTTTCATTTCGACCCTCCCTTCGGGTGTTAAAAACCGATTAATAAGCGTATTTCAGCTCAAAGCCGTAAATATTCCTGTTGTAATTGAAGCGACCTTGCACGCCATCATGCAAATTGTTCACATCGGTACGCCTGTAAAACGTTTCCAGCCGGATATTTTTGGTCAAATCACGCTTCAAAATATATTCGTGTTTCCAGTGTATGTCATGGCGGTCCGGGTCTCCGGGATAATGGTGATAGTAGCGGCTCTGCCAAAACAAGTTGGTTTCAAAAAATATTTTTTCAATCAGCCGGGTCTCAAAACCCACGCGGAGACCGTTTGAAATGCGGTCAAACCGATTACCTTCCGTTACGTTAAAACCAAATTCGTAACCGAAATTGACTTCGCTTTTGCGGTCAAACATTTCAAAGAAATATTTCTGCAAAAACCCGGTGCGATGATAGAAGCCGTCGCGCGAGGTATCGTCCGGATTAAAACCTTTATTGCGGAAATTCTTCCATGCCAACCGTTCATAAACAGTCAGCTGCCAGTTTTCGGCCCATTCACCCACCCATGCAAAGCTGAGTGCATTGGAGGAATTGTGAGTATCACCGTCTTTCATGCCATGGTCAAAATGGTACCGGGCACTGACATAAGAAGGTCGGCCCCACATGGTGAATTTGCGTTTGCCATAGACGCCCACGATATGGTCTTGGAAATTAAATTCGTTCAGACTGTCGTCATGCAAACTAAGCGTATATCTGTAAAAAAGATCCGCTTCATACTTCTCATCTTTGTACATTTTGTAAGCGAGACCTGATTGGATGGTGTAACGGCCGGCGCTTGCATCTAATCCCTCTTTGCGCGGAAAGGGTTTATTGGAGTGCAACCGTACGTTGTCATCATATTCGTAGCCGGTTTTTCCGTATATCCGCCAGCGCTTTTTGCCGTCTTTATCATAAAGCAGCGAGGATTTCCCGTTTTCCTGCGATTGGGTCATTTCCGATTTTTCGTCATGCCATTTCTCTTGGCGTTGCTCGTCAGCGGAAGCAACAAGAGGATTTAAAAATAGAACAGCTGCTACTAACCCCATGGCAACAGTTGCTTTTTTCATCATTTTCTCCCTTTAATTGAAAATGTTTAAAACATTCCTGTGATCAAAAAATAGCATACTTACGCGATAGTGTAAAGTCCTATATCTTTTTGTCAACTATTTTTACGCTGACTTAAAGCCCCCCTTCAAACTGCTTCATGGGGTGACTCTCGACGCTCAAACTACCTCCCGTCAAACCCGCGTCATTCTTAGAAAATCTCACGATCCAATTAGAGACACGCGTACTTGACCTCTTTTATCGGCAAAACCTCCACCTGCCTTTAATACGGATTAAACCTTTTAATCCCCGGATCCTCCGTTCTGAATGGCGTATTTCTTCATTTTTCTATAGAAGGTATCCCGGCTGATATTGAGGATTTTAGAAGCTTGGCTGACATTGCCGTTGGACTGCAGCAGCGTCCGTTCTATGAGACACTTTTCGGCATCGTCAATGGTCTGCGCGTGCTCCAGGGATGCGGGCTTTTTGGAAAATAACTCCATAGCATCCACTTCTTGTTCGGTGATAAGCGTGTTTTCCCCTTTCATTAAGAGGGTCCGCTCAATGAAATTTTCAAGCTCGCGGATATTCCCCGGCCACTCATAAAGGACCAGCTTATCCAGAGCCTCTTTACTGACCTTGGCCTGAGAACTTTCACCGGCATGGCGCTTTATAAAATAATTCAATAACAACGGAATATCCTCCCGCCTTTCTCTCAGGGAAGGTAATGGGATGGGGAGCACGCAAATACGGAAATAGAGATCTTCGCGGAATTTCTTTGCTTTCACTAAATCTTCCAAGTTTTGGTTGGTCGCGCATATAAATCTGGCATTTATGGAAATGGTCTGGTTGCTGCCGACCCTTTGAATCTCCCGTTCTTGAATCGCCCGGAGCAGCTTCACTTGCTGCTCCAAAGGCATTTCGCCGATCTCGTCCAAAAAAAGGGTGCCGTCTTGCGCTTGCTGGAATTTGCCCGCCTTGCTCATCGTGGCTCCGGTGAAAGAACCTTTTTCGTGACCGTACAATTCACTTTCCAGCAAATGGTGAGGAATCGCGCCGCAATCCACCGCCATAAATGGCCCGTCTTTTTGAAAACTATTGAAATGAATCGCCCGCGCAATCAGCTCCTTGCCTGTACCGCTTTCGCCCGTAATCAAAACGTTGATGGGGCTTTTGGAGGCCATCTCCATCAGCTCAAAAACCTTTTTCATTTTCGCGCTTGACCCCACGATGCTTTTAAACTTGTATTTCTCCCCCAATTCTCTCTTTAAAGACGTCACTTCATCTTCGAGATGGCATTGTTTAAATACATTTTTTACGCGGGTCAGCAGCTCCGAAAGATTGATCGGTTTTTCGATAAAATCAAAAGCTCCTAATTTCATGCAGTCCACCGCCATCGGAATATCCGCCTGGCCGCTGATCATGAGCACATAGACATCCGTAAATCTCTTCTTGATTTCTTCGAGAATTTCGAGGCCGTTGATATCGGGCAGGCATATGTCCAATAAAACAAGCCGGGGATGGTATTTTTCAATATGCTCTATGGCCTGCCGTCCGCGCTCCACATAACGAATTTGATAACCCATTGCTTCCAGCTCGGAGCCGACTACTGCAGCCACCTCAGTATCATCATCCACTATTAATACAGACTTCCCCATTTGACGCGGAACTCCCTTCCCTCGAAAGCTCTAATTAA
>JBFHCO010000036.1:0-14082 GCA_041585205.1 Candidatus Omnitrophota bacterium
ATATGGCAATGGCGGCCGAAAAACTAAGCTGTTCAGCCGGACGTATCTTTGAGTATAATATATAAGTAAGGCATTGAAGCTAACCGAAGGATAGAACGCATGTTAAGCAACCGGAAATACGAAAAGATGCATGCCGACCGCGTCGTTCCTGTTTTATTGATCGTAGCGCTCGCATTCTGTTTTGGTTTTACGTGGCCCTGGGAAGCCAAGAAAGAAGACAGCCAACAAACGTCTCTACCGAAGGAAGAGAAAGCGCGGTTTGTCTGGCCCTGGGAAAAGGCCCAGGAACAACAGCAGCAGAAAGAAGAAGAGGAAGAGCCGGAATGGGAAACGCGGGTTGTCCCGAAGGGGGAAAGCCCCACCGTGCCTGTGGCCGAGCCGATGATTGCGCCTCCCGCGCGGGCGGTTGCGCGCCCTGAGGCGGCTGCGCAGCGCAGCGTTCCAAGACCGGCGCCAACGGCACAACGCTTACCGGGCAACGCTCAAGCGGGTGCTCCGCCCTCCGTATCGGATGTTCAAAGAGAATTGACGGAACTGATTCAACTCAACGAGACCATCCGGCAGACTCAGCAAGGCCAGGTCAAAAGCGCTCAGCAAATTATCGAACAGGCGCGCATCCATCAGCGCATCCTGGATGATCTCAATGCGGCCGATCCCGCTGTTCGCAATGTACAGCCGACCGACGCGCAGGAAATCCTGCGGCAGGAAAAATTGCGCCTCATCCGGGAGCAAACGGAAAGAAATCGCCGCATTATCGAAAGTCTCAATCAAAATCGTTAACCTATCCCCCTCATGGTAAGGATTCCGGAACAAGACCTCAACCTAGTCCAAATTCTGCTGTCCCGCGTCAACCTTTACGGGAAGCGCCGCGTCATGCTGTTTAAACGAGACGGCGCCGTACGCGCATGGACATGGAGGCAATGGGCGGACCGCTTTCGCAATGTCGCATTGGGATTGCATGCCCGGGGATTTAAAAAAGGCGACCGGGCCGGCATTTTGTCGGAAAATCGGCCCGAATGGACCTTGGCGGATGTCGGCGTTATGAGCCTGGGGGGCGTTGTCGTTCCGATCTATGCCACCTCCGCTGCGCAGGATGTTGCCTATGTCATCCGGCACGCCGGGATGCGCGTCCTGTTTGTTTCGTCGGAAGACCAGTTTCAAAAAGTTTTGGCGGTTTGGAAAGACTGCCCTGATTTGAAATTGGTCGTGATGATGGACGCGTTGGAGACGTATCCTGAAAAGGTTGTATCGCTTGACGCGCTCGCGGCCATAGGCCGGCTTGAGAAATTCAATAATGAAAATTTATACACTCAGCGCGTTCGATCCGTGCAGCCCGGTGATTTGGCCACCATCCTTTATACCTCCGGAACAACGGGTCCGCCCAAGGGCGTCATGCTCACGCACCAGAACCTGGTCGCAAACTATCTGGGCGCCAAACCGGTCATTCCTGTGACGGATCAAGACATCTCCATTTCTTTTCTGCCGCTGAGTCATATTTTTGAGCGTCTGGCAGGCTATTATTTTATGCTCGCACAGGGCGCCTCGATCGGTTACGCACAAAGCATGCAAACCGTGGTCGAAGACATGGCGTGGATCCGCCCGACGGTCGCCGCCGCGGTCCCGCGTTTTTATGAAAAACTGCATACGGGTATTCTGGAGGCCGTGGAACAGGCTCCGCCGCTGCGCCGGAAAATATTTTACTGGGCGGAGCGCGTCGGCACGGAAGCCGGTAAGCGGAGGGCGGCCGGACAGGATCTCGGCCCGTTTCTCAGCGTTCAATTTGCGATTGCAAAGCAGCTCGTGTTCAACAAAATCCAGCGCAAGCTCGGCGGGCGCATGCGTTTTTTTATTTCCGGCGGCGCCCCCCTGAGCAAGGAGCTCGCCGAATTTTTTTACGCGGCCGACGTGCTGATCCTGGAAGGGTACGGTCTGACTGAAACGTCTCCCGTGATCGCCGTCAATTCACCGCGCCAATTCAAATTCGGCACGGTCGGGAAACCGCTGCAGAATGCGCAGGTCAAAATCTCCGAGGACGGGGAGATCTTGACGAAAGGTCCTTGCGTGATGAAAGGCTATTATCAGAATCCGGAGGCGACGCAGGAAGCGATTCGCGACGGCTGGTTTTTCACGGGGGATATCGGCAAGCTGGATGATGAAGGCTATTTGATTATCACGGACCGAAAAAAGGATTTGATCGTCACTTCGGGCGGCAAGAACATTGCGCCGCAGAATATCGAAAATCTGATCATGGGCGACACGCTGTTTCAGCAAGTCGTGATTGTGGGAGACCGCAGGCCATATCTGGTGGCGTTGATTTATCCCTCGAAACATGAAGTCGAACGGTTTGCCGAGGAAGCAGGCATCGCGGAAAAGGACTGGCCCCGGCTGTTAAAACACGAGCAAGTCAAACAATGGGCGGAAAAAAGACTGCGCGAGCGAATGAAGGATCTTGCCTCTTACGAACAGATTAAGTATTTCGATTTTCTGGAAAATGAAATGACGCAGGCAGCGGGGGAATTGACGCCCACCCTGAAAGTGAAACGCAAAGTTGTTTTTGAAAAATACCGCGGTCAGATCGATGCGCTGTATCAAGCGGGGAATCAGCGCAAGACGAACCCGGCCGAATGCGCACCCTCCCGGCCGGCCGGCCCATCAAAAATCCCCCGGGCTTAATGAGCTCCTTTCAAGAAAATCATTTCCGAAATTCCGACGGTCTGAATTTATTCTACCGCTGGTATGACGCCGGCCGCCAAGCGAAAACCCTGGTCATGCTGCATGGGCAGGGGGAGCACGGCGGGCGTTATGAGAAGTTTCTCGAACCCTTAAAGGACCTCGGTATTTCCCTGGCCGTATTGGATTTTCGCGGAAACGGCCGTTCCGAAGGAATTGACTGCTATGTGGACTCTTTCGAAAATCATTTGGAGGATGTCACACAGTTTGCCGCGCATTTGAAGGCAACGCACGGAATCCCTGAGCAGTTTATGCTGTACGGAAACAGCATGGGCGGACTCGTGGCCGTGCACTGGGCGCTGCGGCACGGCCGGCATCTCAAGGCGCTGATTTTATCGTCGCCATGCCTCGGACTCAATCTTCACGGCTGGATTGTCAACTTCAACGGTTTACTGAATATGTGGATACCTAAATATCATTATAAAAACCCCATTTACCCGCCGTATTTGACGCATGATCCGGACGAGCGCAAAAAATACGAAGCGGATCCTCTCATCCGCAGAAAAATCTCTGTGCGCTTATTGCACGAAATGTTAGTATACGGAAACAAGCTGAAGCACTTGAAGCATGTTGAATTGCCTTGCCCTCTGTTTATACTTATGGCCGGGATTGAACGCGTCGTGGATGCCAGGCAAACGGAGCGGTTTTTTGAAAAAGTGAAGGCGCCGCGCAAGGAGCTGGCCGTATTTGACAATTTTTATCATGAAATTTTTAATGAATTAGGTCAGCAGGAAGCGTTTAATACTCTCAAAACTTACCTCAGCAGCATTTCTTAAGGGCCCGTAGCTCAGCTGGGAGAGCGCCACACTCGCATTGTGGAGGCCACCGGTTCGATCCCGGTCGGGTCCACCATTTCTAACCCTCGTAATCCCAATATGTTGCAATAGTCATTCCTTTTTAGCCCATTATTTGACATATAGGGAAAAGCGTGTATACTTTGATACATTCTAAACGGCTTAATAAAGTTATATTAAGGATGCTGAAAACTCCAGCTCGATCTCCTAAATCATGAATAAAGGCTCAACCCGCACACTTTCCGCAGGGATACTCGTTGTCTTTATTTGGACAACGGTGATAGGTGAACCTTATGCGTTTGCCCAGGCGCTTCGCCGACATCCTCCGTCCGAAGTCGATGCCGCCCGCGCGGCCGCAAAATATCCGCTTCAAGTTCCCGCTGAATTAGGCACCCTGAAGGATTTTTATGTTTCGCCGCATGCCGAGGCGCCCTTTGTGATTCATCTGCAAGATGCGCATGCCAATCCGGAAGCGCAGTCAAGGATCAAGGACCTGCTGCATTGGCTGAACACCCAATCAGGCATGCATTCCGAAGGCAAGCCCTTCGCCGTGGCCGTCGAAGGAACGGTGGGTACGATTCATCCCGAATACGCCGCATTCTTTCATGATTATCCCGAGGCCAATGAGGCCTTTATCCGTCAAATGCAGTCGCAAGGTGAGATCTCCGGCGTCGAACTGTATGCCTGGGAGCTGTACCGGCAAAAAAAAGGTGCGGATCTTCGGATTGAAGGCGCCGAAGCAAAAGAATTGTACCGCGACAATTTGAAAAAATACCGCGACCTCTTGAGCCGGCGGGGACTCATTCACTCGCATCTGAAACCGCTGGAAGCCGAAATCGAAATCGCAAAATCCAAAATATTCAATTCTGCCCTGCGCAATTTCTTGCGCGAAAAATCGCGCGGCGACAATCAATTCTTGTCGTATGTGACGCGGTATCTTGTTCAATTCGCCGAGCGGCACCTTGAAATCAATTTAAGAGACCGCGTGGAACAATTGCGTTTTCCGAATCTGACGCGGCTGCTCTATGTCCGGGACGCGGAAAAAGAAGTTAATCTGCCCGCGGCTGAGCAGGAGTGGCGGGAGCTGGCCAAAGTTTTAAAGAAAAAGAAAATATCCGGGGACATTCTGGAAGGGATCGGCCGCTATTGGCAGCCGGATACATCCGGCCGGTCTTCCTTGCGGGAGCTTTTGCGCGGCCTTTTAGAGGCTCTTTCTTCTGAATTTTCGTTTCACGGCTATCCCGCTTTTGTGAAATGGGCGACCTTCACCCTGATCTCCAAGGAAATCGATTCCGAGCAGCTCTTCGAAGAAATCGGCCGGCTGGAAATATTTATCGGCGAGCGGCTCGCGCAGACGCCTCAGGAAAAAGAACTTTTATCCGTGCTTCAGGATTATGATCTTTTTAAGAAGCTGTTGAACCTCGAATTGACCCGCCATGATTATCAACAATTACAGGAAAGATTGGCGCATCTGACTCCCGAGTCGCTTCAGCGACGAACCCGCAACCTTATGAAAGACGGGGCGTTTTCCCCGGCCACAATCGGAAAAATCCTTAAAAGTCGGTTCGGAATTCATGATGAAACGAAAGAGCATCAAGAGAATCTCCGAAAATACGCGGATCACGCGCTTGAATTTTACCGTTCCGCCGTTGAAAGAGATGCCCGGCTGCTTGAGCATGCCCTACGCCTAAGCGCGGACCGGCCTGTGGTGCTCGTTACCGGAGGATTTCATACCGACGGTATCGTGCGCATGATGAAAGAAGGGGGCATTTCGTATGCCGTGATTGCGCCGCGAATCACGGAGATTTCCAAATCCAATCTGTATCATGAAGTGATGCTGGGCAAGCATGCCGATCTTTCGAATTATTTTGACGCATCCTCGCTCAATAAGCAGGAATCCTTATTTTTAAAAGGTTTAATCGAATCGGCTGCGCCGGAACTTTCGCGCCGGCACGGTATCGACGCGGATGAATTGCCCGGACTTACCGCTAACGCGGTGCGCAATCACCCCGTGCTTCATCGGCGTTTGGATGCCGTTCCGTTTCCGGCTGATGACCGCCCGTTTGTGCGTCTCGCCGTCAAGCCGGCGGAGCCCGCGCTGCCGGTGAGTGCGCATGCCGTGAGCGAAGTGCTGGCATTTTCGAATCGCGGCGTTTACGCCAGCCTTGCGCCTTCCAAAGCGAAAAGCGGATTTGCGGCGGCCGACATTTCCTTTACACGTCAGGGCGCGCAGAACATTGTCAAAAAACTGCAGGCGAGCCAAGTCGAGAAAATCGGCGCCTTGAAAGTGGAAACAGGCCCGATTTTAAAACCGGAGGCACGGGAAGTGAAATTACCGGCACCGCGTTCAGAAGTAAGGGCAAGCCAAGAGGCGCTCGATTTTCATCGAAAGCGCGGTCAGGAATTGGTGGAATATGCCAACCTGACGCAGGGCAAATTGCCGTATCCGACGCATCCCATTGAACGTTTTTATCGATTTGAAGATATGAGATTGAATCTTATGTTTCTTCCCGAGGAGGAGCGTCTGCGCTATTGGCACAAGGCTGTTGATTATCTCCGGAGCCTTAAGGAGAGGAACGGTAAAATCACCATTGCGGTGATGGCTGGCGGCGCCGCATCCAGAATGAATCAGGGTGCGCTTCCGGAACTTCTCATTCGCGCGATTCAGGAGGATCCGTATCAATTTATTGATCAATCTAAGTTCGATGAAAATGATAAGCACCGCATGAAAGAGGGATACGAGGACAGTCTGAGAAAATTTATCCGGGGGTTGGATCCGTTTAACAACTCCGAAGATAACAACCTCATGGACCGCGTCCTGTATGAGCCGAAGGCGCTGCTACCCGCCGGAAAAATTGACGGTCAGTGGTACAGTTTGATCGCATACGCCCTCCTGAATGTCAAAAAGGCCAATGACGAGCTGGCTGCACTCGGTCTCGGTCGCCCCTTCGTCGCGGAAATCATGCTGAATGACGCCAATTACGAACTTGTGTTGAATCACTTAATCGAACAGAAATTTTACGGGCTGAAGGTATCCACCGTTCAAGACGGGCAGGGCCGGGTCTCGGATATCAATCATGATGACCTCGAAAATGAGCTGATGATCTATACGCAGCCCTTAAGTTTTCGTAAAGTCGCTCCTGCGTCTGTCGTTCAAGCGATCTGGGAAAGCGATAAGAAAATCGTGGACGACGCGGCGCGGGAAACGGATCCTGAGAGAAAAACGGATAAACTGGCCAAGGCCACTTTGAAATCGCAGGCCGCTTATGAATACGCTTTGGAATATGCACAAAAACACGAAGGGGAGGTTATTGAGGACAGGGCCTTTGTTGCCGGAGGGCACGGCGACCGGTTTCATGCGCGGTTGGGCACCACGAACGCGGGAAGAAAGGCGCCGATTCTGCTTGATACAATATTGAAAGGCATTGAATATGATTTCTTCCACAACATCGATAATATGGCCATGGTCAATGATGATTGGATGGCGATTTTCGGATATATGCTTTCCAATGATTTGTCATTGATATTCGAAGGATCTTCAAGGCCGGCGACAGAACGCGGCGGCGGCGGTGGTTTTGACTGGACCCCCGTTACGCGAAGTACGGGTGAAACCGTTCTCAGGGCCCGCCAAACGGAAGACCTCTTGACGCGCGCCTCTTTAACGAAAGATCCCATCACAGGTAAAGAAATATCTCCCAATTACAACCGTCAAAGAGAAGATTCCGCGGGCACGCGCATTTTACGCCGGGTTTTAAACAACCAGGTTCCCGTCAACAATGCCTCTGAATATGACCGGATGCCCGGCAGCATTGAACAGCTGTCCGAGGGTCGAGACGTGTTTTCGGCGAATCTTTCACCCGCATTAAGAGATGCCTTTAAGCAGGCGATAGCCGCGGCACTCGAGACACGTCAAAGTCAGCTTCAAGGTCAAGAAGTGCAACCGGATTATTCCGTTTTGGAGCGATTTGCCAATGAGTTTCGAAAAAGCTACGGGATTGTGCCGACGCCGAAGCTGATTTCGGATCCTTACGCCGAAAAACCGAACGGGAATCAGGTGATTCTGACAATCGTGGATGAGTCCTATGCTTGGTCTTCGCAGGAGGGTTTGCTGGCCGAAGGGCTCGTCGATATCGTGGGAACGCCTTCCATTAATGACGTCACGGAGCGCAATATCAAACCGGACGATGTGCGCTTTGACCCGTTAAAAGACAGACCCACCTATAATAACGAAGCAGCGCAGCGAGTCCGCGAGACGTTGCTTGGCCGCGTCGTTCAAGGCGTGCTATTCAGGGATGCCTTTTCCCGCATGATTCAATTGATTCGTTTGATCGAGGAGGAAAAAAAGGATGAGGTATTCAAGGTTTATATCGAGGCCGCCAAAAAAAGAGACCGCACGGAGGCTGCCTATGTGAAACATTTGGTCGAGGCCCTGATTGACGGAGAACCGGAGTCCTCCGAGCTGCGCAAGCACGCCATTCTTATTTATCATTCAATTCTCAGAAATTTGATTGAAACGGAAAATCGCGCCTGGGAAGCGCGGCAGGATTATTTCCGGTATATGCAAAATGAGCAAGCGGATTTGATGACGGTGCTCGTCGCTTCAACGGAATCGCTTTTAAAGGAACAGCAGGATAATCCGGAGACCAATCTTTACAAAGGCGCAAAGTTCCTGCAGGAGGAAGTGCAAAAGATCAATCATCTGGAAGAGGATCTTGAGGTGAATAACCGGGCCGGGGACGTGCGTGAAATTTACAGAGCGTATCTGGACAACGGCGACAACCGCGGCGCCGAAATCATCAAAAGCCTGATCGATTCATTCATCAAGAAAAGCCCCATATACAGCAACCTTCACAAAAGCGCTTCCTGGGTCGCGATTGAAATCGATAAGCTCGAAGGCCGCCGTTCGGAGATGCGCCAAGAACGGGAAGGCGAGCACGCACTGAAGTCTGTCGCTTCAAGATCCGAGCTGCGCGGTGACGGCAACAATCTTGACCCTCGCAGCCGCAATATCGGCGTGGTTGGAATCGAAGATGCCGGACTGAGTACTGCCATGATATTAGGCGGCGCGGGACACCAGGTAACCATTGCCGACGAACCCGGAGTGCTTGCGAAGGTCCGGGACGGAGAAACGACCGATTATACCGCGTTGCGTGCGGTGGCGAACATATCGTACAAGGAAACGGAAGACCGGCTGGCCTATTACGATTTGGTCAGAAATAATGACGTGATTTATCTGGACGCGGGCTTGGATGATTCCGCCGATTATGAAACTTATAAAAGAAAATTGACGGTGTTGGCGCAGAGATTGGGCGAAGGTCTGGATCATGTGCGCCGGTCGGGAGACAACTCAAGAAAAGTGTTTGTGGTGCGCGCCATGGTCGGCGTCAACACCACGGAGAATATTTACAGCGTCATTCGCTGGAGCGGCCGCTCGGTCATCGCGGATAACTCTAATTTTGACGTTGTCTATCAGCCCGATTTTGTCCAATACCATGAAGACGGTTCGAGGACGGAGCCGCATGTGGTTTTCGGATTAAGAGAGCACGCCACGGAACAGGAAGTGAAGGAGACGAAAGCCATCCTCGAAGGTGTTTATCAAGTTGAGAGTCTTCAAAAGGTTCAAATCGATTACATGGATGTACGCAGCGCCGAAGAGGCAAAAGATGCCCTGCTCGTGTATCTGGCGACCAAATTGACTCATTTTAACGATTTGGCGAGGATTTCAAACCGTTACGGGGCGGATTTAAGCGTCGTGGCATATGGAGCCGGATTGGACAAGCGAATACGCACACTTTTCAGCAATCCTTCGCTCGGTTTCGGCGGCCGTTTAGCCTTACTTTTGAACTGGATTCGCAGCGAGCGGTTGGAACGTGCCGTAAGCGTTCGGGAAGGTCAAACCGAAGAAGATATTTTAAAACGGATTCACATGGTCATCGACAAAATGCAGGCGGGAGCGGATGTCAATTACGTCCTTGAGACTTTACCGGTGGATTTGCAGCTGCTCTTTTGGATAGAAAATATTTTCCGTATCAACCGCCTTACGCAAAGGGATTTTTATGATGCGATCGAAAACAAGCACGGGGAGCTGGGATTCGGATGGCTGCGCGGTAAAAAGGTTGCGTTGCTCGGTGTGGGTTACAGTCATAAAACGGAGAAAATCATTCAATCCCCGGTTTTAAAGCTCATTCGTTGGATGGTTAAGGAGCGCGGAGTGCGTGAATTTTTCGTCGTGGATCCGAATGCCGCGACGACTTTCAAGGCTTGGGTTGAAGCGGAGCGGAAAATAGATTCTGTTTTTGAGGCAGTGCAATTTCACGGTATCAACGGCGACAAAAAAATGCCGGTATTGGACGCGGTGCGCCAAAGCGATTTAACGGTGATTGCCTCGGAATCGAATCCGCAGGTATACAATCTGGATTTGGAAACACTGTCAGAGGCGCTGAACGGCAAACCCCTTTTTGACGCGGTGAATCTCTTCGGATTGCGCGCCAACGGCAAAAGCATCTATGCCCTCGAGGATGTGCGGGATGCGGATATTAATCTGGTCAGCGTCGGCCGTCCGAGTCTGGGAAAAGGGTTTGACGCCCGCACTGATTATTATTTAAGAGACAGTGAAGTCTATGAGAGCCTGAAGGAATTTCCCGTCAACCGGCGCGTGCAGAAGGATGTTGCCGTCATTGGCGGCGGTTATGTGGGTTTGGTCACCGGTACATTGCTTGCCAACAAAGGGCATCGTGTCACGGTGGTGGAGCTCCCCGAAAAACAGTCCCGTATCGACGGATTGAATGCGGAGCCGACCGTGGTGCCTATTTATGAGCCCGGTTTGGAGGATTTGATTAATGAGGCAAAAAGAGAGGATGAGGACAAGGCGCGAACACTTTTTTTCACGACCGACCGTGACGGCGCGATAGCCCAGGCTTCCATTGTCTATTTAGCCGTCGGCACGCCGCAGCAGGATTCGGGTGAAATTGACCTGCAATACATTCTCAATGCGGCCGAGCAAATCGGGGACATTATCAAAGCGACTAAAAAATTCAAAACGATTGTCATTAAATCCACCGTCACGCCCGATACCTTCGAAGAAATCGAAAAGGCATTGGCGGGCAAAGGGCTGAGGGTGGGGCTGGATTACGGCTTGGCCAGCAACCCCGAATTCTTGAGAGAAGGCCAGGCGATTGAAGACGTCATGCATCCCGACCGTACCGTGCTCGGAATTTATAGCCGCTCTCCTTTTAATCTTTCGGGACGGGAACAAGCCCAGTATCGCGACCGCATGAACCGCATCAAAAAGAATTTATTGGAACTGTGGTACCCGCTGATGCAAGACCATCCCCATATCTTTGTGGTCACGGATACCGCCACATCCACGTTGATTAAATATGCCGCCAACAGCTTTTTGGCCGTTTCTATCACGCTCTCCAATGTGCTGGCGCAGGATTCCGCTTTACCCGCGCAGGCAGCGAACTTCTTTGACGTCAGAAAACCGCTCAAGAAAGATCCCCGCATCGGCGAATTTGCCTTTTTGAATCCGGGCTGCGGCTACGGCGGCTCCTGTTTTCCCAAGGACGTCCGCGCGCTGGATTTTCTGTCAACGCGCAGAACGGGACACCCTTTGCGAACCATTGTGGCCGCGGATAAACTGAATGAATTATTCAAGACGGCCATTGTGCAGAAAACGGTCGAGAAATTGACGCCCTATCCGGACGCGAGGCACCCCTTGGAAGGTAAGACGGTCGGCATGTTCGGCATTACCTTTAAACCGAATACCGACGACGTGCGCGAGGCCTCGAGCGCGCGCATTCTGGCCGAGCTGCTGAGGAAGGGCGCATCCCAGGTGATTCTGCATGACCCCATTTTTGAAATCAGAAGCGCGCCTCCCAAGGATGAAATTATCCAGAATTTTCTGTATGAGCTCTTCAAAATAATGAGAGAGGCCGGGCAGTATGAGGGGAACTATCAAGAGTTTAAGACGTATTTTGATAACACCTACCTGGCTACTGAAAAAGTCATTTTTGTGGATAGTCCGAAAGAAGCCGCGGCCGGCGCGGATGCCGTCTTGCTTGTCACCGAATGGAATGCCTACCGTGATTTTGATTTCAAACAGCTTTATAGCTTACCGAATGTGGTCTTAATTGACGGCCGCAATCTGTATTACGACCGGGTGCAGGAAATCAGGAATTTGGGCATCGATTATTCCGGAGTCGGCGTCGGTATTTCGCAGTTCCGCTCGGAATTGCGCAAGGCGGAAGAAGCCGAATTTAAGGAAAGTTTTAGCCGTATTACCGGAAATGCAAAAACAACGGAAGCATTCCGGTCCGAGGTGTTCAGCCTTCAGCTGCCCGCGTATGAACCCTTAAGCGACATCGAACAGCGTCTCATGCGGCTATTCTCGCATTTATTCATCCCGGCTCACATACAAAGTATGACGGCGCTGGTCATGGCGGGCCATCTCGCATTCCTGAAATCTGTATTAATACCGGAGGCGCATGCGGGCGTGCAAACGCCGCCTGTTCTGCAAGTCGCGAAAGAAGCCTTGGGCGAATATGCCTGGATGCTTGATACGTATCAAACGTCGATTCATTTGATTCAACCCATAAACAGGCATGGTCAGCCGGAGGATTATCCGGCCCTGTTCGCTTTGCTTGCCTCATTGAATCAAAGCGACAAAGTCAGTTTACTGGCCGAGGCGCCGGATACGGCCGCCGCAGCCGGTTTGCATGAGGCCTTCGTGCAATATGCTCAACGCTTGGGGATATCGAATTTAGCGTTTCAAAAATTAAACATTGTCGGACAAGGTTCGCAAACGGACGCGGTTCAATGGATCAAACGGGCCGTGGATTCAGAGCGCGTCAATTTAACGGGCATTTTGACCTCGGAAGGCGCTTTCGGCTTGGCCAACGCCGATTTGCTGACGCAGCTCGGTTATGTCCGCCACCTTTTGAGAATGAAATACGGTTCGCACATTGATGAAAATACCGCGACGCTCTTGGGCGCCAGCTTTTTAAAAGAGCAGCCCGACACCTCCTACCAATATGAAGTTCAGGACCTTGAGCGCTGGATACGCCGGCGGGGGATTGACCTCGAAAATTTGGCTCAGCATGTCTCGCAAATGATTCAGGCCGTTCGGCATCTCGCCACTCAGGCTTAATCCCTCTCGGGAGCAAGTTTTTCGGCGCCGAAAAACTTGATGACCTGCAAATTTCTCGACGCCGAGAAATATGATAATAATGCTATAAATTACTAGATTCTGACAGAATCTTTTTAATGTAAAAAAATATACTTATTTTATGTCTTTAGTTTGACTTTCTCCTATACGGAAGGTATACTTACTGAAATTAAAACATTTTAATATGTATTCAGTGTCCATTTTTTGATTGCGTTTAGTGCCACTTCCGGATGCCCCGGAAGAAGATAAACGCGTCCCTTTCAAAAAAATCCGGACGTGCCAGGAGAACATGAGTACAACTCAGAAGCCCCTAACGAGGCAGTGCCTCCGGGCGGTCGCTTTCTTGACCGCGTCGATGTTTTTTGTGACCACCACAGTTTGGGCCGACGGTGTGTATGTAGTCGGCGCGTTGATCTCCGATAAACCTGCACCCTCATCCGTTCCGCAAGCTGTCATTTCCCAATCTCAGGATTTATTTAAGACACTGGCGCTTCCTTCCGAGTTCGGCTCGATTCAATCTTCGCATCAAGGACGCGGGAATCTGACCGTCATTCATATTCAAGACGCTCACGTCAACGAAGAAGCGCAGCGCAACATCGCCGCTATCCTCGACTATTTCGCCGGTCAACACGGCCTTGACACCGTGGCGCTCGAAGGGGCGGAAGGCGAGCTCTACACCTCCTTGTACACTTTTCTTCCCTTCCCGGATGCCCGTAAAGATGTTTCGGATTATCTCCTTAAAGAGGGGCGCCTAACGGGTCCGGAATACCTTGTATTTACAAAACGTCCGGATTTGAAACTATTCGGTGCGGAAGATCAGGATTTGTATGAAGTAAACCGCCAAGCCTATCTTCAAACACTCGAACGGAAGCCTGAGATTGACGCAACCCTGCGGGCGCTCGGTGATCTCTTATGGAAGGCCGCGCGATATGTTTTTTCGGACACGTTTTACGGTTTGATGAAAAAGCGGGCCGCCTTTGACAAAGACAGTCATGAGCTGATCCGCTATGTCCATGCGCTGACCGCGCAGGCTGAAAAGCTTGAAATTCCAACCCACGATTATGCCGGGATTGAATCATTATTGTTTTTAACGGAGCTCGAATCACAGATTGATTTTGACCGCGCAGAAAGCGAACTCGAAGCATTAAAAGAATCGCTCAAGACGCAATTGTCGGAAGAGCGTTTGAAAGCCTTTTTGAGCCGGAACCGGGCGTTTGAGCAAAAGCAGTTGCCGGCTAAAGAATATTTCAGCTTTTTGGAAGCGGAGTTGCAGGCGCTGGAGGGTGATCATGCGCATGTCCTGAATTACCTGCGTTACAGGCAGGCCTACGAGTCGATTCACGTAACGCTGTTTGACGAAATCGAAAGCCTCGAGTCCACCGTTAAAAAACA
>JBFHCO010000037.1:0-14069 GCA_041585205.1 Candidatus Omnitrophota bacterium
CATCGTGACCTGTGACCGGTCAGGAAGTAGAAAGTCTTTGCGCTCCCGGAAACGTTTGATAAAACTGAAAATATAATCCCACCGGCCGCAATTGAGCCCGGCGGAATGATCCCTCAATTCATAGAGAATTTCATCCATTTCAAAGGCCGCTAATATCGTTTCGATTAAAACCGTGGCGCGGATCGAGCCGCGCGGTATACCCAACTCATCTTGCGCGAAGTTAAATACATCGTTCCAAAGCCGTGCTTCAAGATGGCTCTCCATTTTGGGCAAATAGAAATAAGGCCCCGTGCCTTTTTCGATCAAGGCTGCCGCATTATGAAAGAAGAAAAGCCCGAAGTCGAAAAGTGATGCTGAAATAGATGTTCCATCCACGCGCGCGTGCTTTTCGACGAGATGCCATCCGCGCGGTCGAACCACCAACGTTGCGGTTTTTTCATTGAGTTTGTACTCTTTGCCTTCAGGGCTGGTGTACTCGATGGTGCCGCGCACGGCATCACAGAGATTGATTTGGCCTTCCATGTTGTTTTTCCAGGTGGGGGAGTTGGAATCTTCGAAGTCAGCCATAAAGACTTGCGCGCTCGAATTAAACGCGTTGATCATCATTTTGCGCTCGACCGGTCCCGTGATTTCGACTTTGCGGTCCAGAAGGTCTTTTGGAATCGGACCGACTTTCCAATTTCCGGACCGGACGGATTTCGTCGCGGACAGAAAATCGGGTAGTTTGCCGTGATTGATTTCTTCCTGACGGAGTTCGCGTTTTTTTAAAAGCTCGCGGCGCGTCGGTTCAAACTTGCGCGAGAGGCGCGTTAGAAAATCGAGCGCTTGGGGTGTGAGAATTTTTGAATAAGAAGGGCCGGCCGGGCTGATGATTTCAAGCCCCGCTTCTTTAATCGCCGACGGACGCTTACCACTTGATTTTTCTGCCATACGGCTTCTCCGCTTACTCATAAAGCATAACACAACTTGCTGCAGCAGGGCACCTTATGACAAATTATCGTGTATACTTAAGTCAACTTATTTATCGGCCAATTTTGAACTAATAATTATGATTCAAAATCCGCTCGAATTACTGAGAGTCACGGAAGCCGCTGCGATCGCTGCCTCTAAATGGGTGGGGACGGGCGATAAACTCCAAGCTGACAAGGCTGCCACCGAAGCCATGCGCGACCGCTTAAACCAAATTGAATTTTCAGGCCGTATCCTGATTGGGGAAGGGAAAAAGGACAATAGCTACGGAATGTTTATGGGGGAGCGGGTCGGTAAATTCCGCGGGCATGAGGAAGAATCGATCTTTGAGCTGGCTGTGGATCCGATTGACGGCACGCGTCCCACCGTCACTTCGGGGCCGGAAGCCATCAGTGTCCTCGCCATCGCCGAAGACCAAGCGCTATTCACGACCGACGCCTTTTACATGCATAAACTGGCCTACGGCCCCGCCATCAAGGAAAAATTGAATCTTCACATCAATGATCCGCTGGAACGCACGATTCAACTGGTGGCAATGGCGACCGGTAAAAAAAATCAAGATATCATGGTTTGTCTGCTGGACCGTCCGCGTCATCAAGAAATTATCAGTGAGCTCAGAAGACTGAAAGTCCGCATCAAATTAATACAAGATTGTGATGTCTCCGGCGCCATCGCGACCTGTCTGCCGGAGAGCGGAATTGATTTGTTATTCGGTGCCGGCGGTGCCCCGGAAGCCGTGCTGGCCGCCTGCGCGATGAAGTGTTTGGGCGGAGGGTTTCAAGCGCAGCTCGCCGACGAAAAGGGAAAGGTCGCGGACTCGAAAATTTATTCCATCGACGAATTGGTGAAAAGCCATTGCGCATTTGTAGCCACGGGTGTCACGGATGGCAGTCTCCTGAAAGGTGTGCGTTATACCAAATTGGGTCCTGTAACGCACAGCGTGGTCATGCGGTCCCAGAGCGGTACAGTGCGCTGGATCACGGCCTATCACGGTGAGGGCACCGAAGAAAAGGCAACGAAGAAAGAATTTCTTAGAGCCCCCGGTACGATTTAAAAATTCTCTCAAAAAAAATCCAAATCAGCCGTTAATCAGAGACTAAAGCATCTGTGAACTCTGCTCACGGGGAAGGGACGGTTGTTAAAAGAACCATGGAAATCAGCCCAAATTTAATAGCGACCTTTGATTTTTTAAAACGGACCGGTTTTTTCGAGGATCAGTCGACGCTCGAATGGGCTCGCAAGCTGAACCATCTTTATGATCGCGGTTGGCTTTACAGTTCCATGCATGGCGAAAAACTGCTTGCTGTGGCCGGTGCTTTTCGTATCCCCGCCTGGGATAAACGCTTCGTCGAGGAATTGCCCGAGAAACAAGAAGGCAACATTCTTTTCATTTCCTTTTTTTCATCGGAATCTGAAGACTCAAAAATTCCTCTCAAACTACTGAAGCAATTTCTGAGAGAAAACCCCACGATTCAGGAAATCGTTTATTACCGCAAAAAATGGAAAGTCGTGAAGAGATCCTTCAAACTTGTCCGCAAGCCGCTTGCAGAGCGGCTCGCCACAAGTCCCGCTCCCAAGCGCCTTTTTCTGGCTCCCCCTGAATTAGTTCCCGTTGTCTGACCTTCAGACAGCATAACAAAATCTAGCAATAGCTAACATTTCCCTCTGAAAACCAAAATTCCTATCTTGTGATTTGCATTCCCCGCGAACGAGGGGTAGAATTTTCCATCTTCTTGCCCAAAGAAGAAACCTGGAAATTCAACCTGGCAATCATGCGAAACATCTTTACAGGATTATTCTCTTTAAAGATTTCACGACTCTTTAAAAAGTCGATCGCCCTTTTTGTGTCTTTGACCTTCCTTCTCTTGGACATCGGTTTTTTTCCGGCGCGAGTCGAAGCAGCGTCTGAAACTCAGAAGGCATCCAACGCCACCTATTCTTTTTCCTCGGATTTAGGCGAAATCGAAGAATCCTTTGCCGGCAATCCCGATAAGACAATCGTTTTCATTCAAGACGCCCACGACTCACTTGAAGCGCAGGAGCATATCGCTGCGATCATTGAGAATTTGGTTGAGCGCCACGGGGTGCGCACGGTATTTGAAGAGGGTTACGAAGGTGAGGTTCCGACCGACCGCTATTTCTCTCAAATTAAAAATACTGCCATTCGCGAAAGAGTTTCTTATTATCTACTTGACCAATTAAGAATCGGCGCGGCTGAATACGCTCATATCAATCGAAAAACGGATTTTCGCCTGATTGGGGCGGATAACTTAAAACTCCATCGAAACAATGTCGAGTGGTACCGGATAAATGCACAGGCGGGCGCGATCATCCGTCGCGACTTGGAGAGGCTTGAATCTCAAATTGCAAAGCTCGCCAATAAGCGCTTACCTCACACACTAAAACAATGGTTAAAAATCAAAAAACGTTTCGATGACGGAGCGTTGAACTTACTCGATTATTTGAAGCGCGTCTTTAAGATTTATCTGGGGAAAGATCCGGGCGAAAAATTTCCGTGGGTGACGCTTTTGTTGTCTGCTGAACGCACGGAAAATCCTGAGGCGCTTCAAGCAGTGCGAAAGATGGAATTCAAGGCGCTGTATGAAGATATTCACCGAATGGAAGATGCGCTGTCCGAATTTTACCTTACGCAAGAAGAAGACCGGCAGCTTTTCCAAAACATACGGCAGATGACACTTTTGAAGAAATTGCATGGTCTGCGCGTCAGTCCGGCGGAATTCAGCGCCGCCAAAGCGGCTCTCCAAGATTTTACGACGGAAAAACTCGCTCCTTTTCTTGCGACATTGACGGGAAAATCATTGGTGCTTTCAAAGCAATGGGAAGAGGAGATTCGCTCCTCCCTGAAATTTTATGAAATCGCCCAGGCGCGCGACCATGCGCTCGAAAATCATATGAACGCCTTTCTTGAAAGCGATGAAACGACGGCGGTTATGGTTTATGGAGGCTTTCATAAAGATAATGTGGCGGACCTGCTTCGCAAAAAAAACATTTCTTACCATATTGTCTCACCCAAAATATACAAAATAAGTGCAAAACATGAAAAGCTGTACGAACGCATGATGATGCAAGGCTATCAAACGTCACAGCCCATTTCGATTTTAAAAACCGCTGCCCGAGCACCGAGTGATTTTGCCAGAATCGCGCTTTACAAGGAAGGGGAAGCCGCGTTTAAAAATGAGCTCAGAATGTTGGCTGCCGTCGTTCGAGAGTTACACCAACGCAGCGCAGATCTCTCACCTGAGGCAATACACCTTTCGGTTTCCCGCTCCGAACTGCGTGATTCCGTGACGACACAATATTTTAATCCCGCGTTTGATTCGCCGGACCACTCTCTCTCAGAAATTATTCAAAGGATGCTCAAATCCAATCAAGCGTTTGAGTTAGTCGCTCAAGGAGATCGCAGTGAATTGCCGGACTTAATCAAGGGGATTGCGGCCGAGCGGGATTTCATAGATTTTCTGAAGCAAATATCTCTGAATAAAACAATGGGAGAGATTATTGAACAAGCCGAAGACTGGATTTTTGACCGTCCGAGCGATCCGGTACTCATGGGAATGATTTCCGTTGATCTGAAAACATTGAATTATCTGGGCAATCGGGTATTTGAAATTGAAGGGTTGGCAGACCACTTCCGGCGCTTACTAAGGCAAAATCTTGCGGATGCCTTCACGTCCGCCTCGGAGTCCGAGGTGACGGAACGCTCCGGGACTTCTCTCTATGCGGGAAGGATTTTGATGCTGGGTGTGCCTTACCGCTGGCTGGCCAGCAACTTGCATCGCGTGATCGAGAAAACTGAAAATCAAATCATTGAATTCTATACGGAGAAGAAACAGCAGGAATATGAGGGCAAGGTCTCCAAAGAAAAGCGCCGATTCGAAGGGATGGAAAAAAACGTCACCGATTCCGCAAGGAGACGTCCGACGCCCTCCGGTGAAGATACGACCGCATGGATTCGTCATGAATTGGAAAAAGAATTGGAATTTCACACTTCAAGAATCAAACAACTCAATGACGAGATCGATAATTTTAAGACGGCATTTGCCGAAAAAATGCATGCCCTGCGCTTCTACGCTTCGCATGTTCAAATCAGACTCAAAGATGTGGCGTTAGATCAGGATCCTCTTGAAAACTGGAGTGAATATGAACGGATAGCGAAATTGAAAGAAGGTGTTTTCGACCATTACACTCAACGGGAGCTCGAGGCGTTTCAGAATGAATTTGATCATTTTGGAAAAATGCTTGCAGGACGGCCGGATTTCGAAAGATCCTTAAATAATTTCAAAGAGGCGCTCGCTGACTTCATGGCGGAGACCCAAGATTTTCAAAATGAGCTGAAGAATTTTGAAGCATGGCCTGTGGCGAAGAAGAACAAATATTACAAAGTTTACGATCGCTACTTGGCTTATCGCCGTGACCTGTTCTTTCAAACCGTCAGCTATTGGATGCATGGTGTTAAAGAAGGCAATCAGGGCGCCCGGCGCATGGCAAGTCAATATCTTGAACTCATCTTGGATGATGCCTGGGTTAAACTGAATGAGAGATTGCTCGAATTCGGCGAGCCCGAAAAAATCGAAAACGAGGCTGTCCGGAAAGTCATGGAGGAATCACTCAGATCCTCGCCTCAGCAAATTCCGATCTTAGATGATGAGAATGCTCGGGACAAAATCAAAACGTCGCTTTTGAAAAAGGGGGGAGAAGCTCTCTTAGCCGAGTTTTACAAAAGTTTGCTTGAGGCACGCCTGGGTACGCTGTCGCTCGCACGTTATCCGAGCGGTAAAATCGATCGGCCTTATCACCGACTCTCTCAGCTTCAACTCTATGCAGGGAGACTGGATGAGGTTTTGGACGAATTAAAAGACGTGTCTTCACAGAACCGTCGGGACCTTGAAGAGAAACTTAAATCAGCCATAGAAGCCTACCGCAATTACCGCGTGCTATTTCTTGAAGCCATGATGCTGGCCTATCGCGATCCGCGTCTGGATCGGGTTTTTCGATATCCGCTCATACATCAAGCAGTTGAGGCAGATGCCAAGGGGCTTTGGGAAGCAATGAAAATTGATCTGCAGAATTGGATCAAAAAGGATTCAAACCCCGAACGCCGTGATACTGTTAAAAAAATTGAAAAAATGATCATACCCGGAGCGTTGGTCGTGAAGCGATTAGGCGGAGATGAAGTCGGTATCATCGTACGTGACGGCCGCGACAGATACGCTTTTATCTTTGCCGAATTCAACTCTGCCCGTGCGCATAACAAGAAATATCGTCCCGACCGGCTGGATTCCGTCTTTCATAAGATTTTTTCTGATTTTGAAGCAGAAGCAGCCAAATATGCTCTTCGCGATCAGGCCGAAGACTGGATTGTGGAGCTGGTCAACGGTCTGAATCAAGCCATTAAGCGGCATTCAAAGGGCGAATTTCCCACGGATGAAAAATTGGATCGAGGAGATCATATCGAGCGTGTTCCCACCTATGTTTTGAAATCCAACGGTAAAGTGTCTCATCCGACTCATTATATAACTTCGGAGGGAAATATCTTTTTCCGATCCGCACCCGGAAAAATATGGGCTGAGACGAATCACATCCGGCGCGAAGATCTGGTACGGTATATCAAGCCCCATATGGATGGTTCCTTTATTTATTCTGCGGTTCCGATCCCGTCTTCGAAAATTCTGAAAGAGCTGGGAATGGTTCAAAATTTATTCAAAGAATATGATGAGCTGGCGGCTGAAGCGCTCAAGCGTACGGGGCAATGGATTGCCAGTGACGATGCAGCCCGCAAAATAAAACTCATTCGCTCCATGATGATTCGTTCGGAAATCCGGAGCGCTTCCAGACGCGAATTTTTGGCGGGAACAGCCGCAGCGGGTTTACTCGGATGGGGACTTCTGATCCCCCGACCTGCACATGCTCAGGATATCCGTATTTTGAATTTCAATGATATCATCATCCGAGCCACGCGATTTGCTCAAGGGCCCTTTGAGCGCCAGAAAAAAGAGAATGCTCCCGAATATGACCGTTTAACGGGAGTTCAAGCTGCGCAAATCGATACACTTCCGGCCGGAAAGATTTTTGATGTGGTCGGTACCGGTTGGACGCCCCGCCCGAGATTGGGCGACGCCTGGGAAAAATTTTCCATTTATCGTGAAAGTACGCGCCGGAATATCTTCGAGGAATTTCCTTTTAATGCGTCCGTAGTCAATTACGCAGCCATCGCCGGCGTGCCTCAAAATCCGCCTGCCCAAGCGCGGCATTGGACGGAAGCCGTTTTATTTGCGCCCAAACCACAGGTTGCCTCAACTTATCCGCAGCTTGCCAGCATTCGCGCAAACGGTTACATGCGCCTCGCCTCGGCCGGGAACCGGAATACAGTGAAAGAAACCACGTACGGCGCCTCCGAGCGAGGACTCATGCAACAGGGTACCTTGGGGCTGCGTGATGCCGCTAAGCCCGTCGCTGAAACCTTTCCTGAGCTGAAAGAAATATTTATTAAACGTCCGACGCCCCGAACTGCTGAGGTTTATCAGATTTTTGAAAATGAAGACGCCGTGATGGTGCGTCTTCTGAAATTTTCGTTGCAAGAAGAAACAACGGTGGATGTATCGGGCGTCATTATTCCTCGCAAAGGTCGTCTGATTACATCCGAAATGAACGTTGGGATGGGCTTGAGCAGCATGTACTGGCGCGGCGCGCGCGAAGGATTTATCGCCAAAAATGCGCATCACGACAGCGATTCGGTCAAAATCACTTATGCGGATCGCCATACGGAGGCCTTCCCGATACCGGCTCCTCCCGCGAACGTCGAAGGCCCGCGCCTTATCAATTTTGATCAGCCGGAGGACGGCAAGAATCACGGACGCGTGGTCGGGTGGACGCTGGAACAGCGCAATCAGAACGCGGAAGAATTCCCGGCCCATTTGGATTATGCCAATCGTGCATCTTTTTTCATTACGGATATGGATTGGAAGCATGTGACGGCGCGCAATCCGCGCGGTTCGGTGTTGCCAACCAGTACGGATCTCATAGTGATACCAACCGACAATCCGGATCCGGATAACGTCGTCATTCGTACGGTGCTGCGTCCCGAAAGCGCGATTACCGAAAAAGAACGCGTGATATTTTCATACAAAATAACCGTTAAAGCCGCTTCAGAACCGATCATCACCGAACAATTTAAGAAAAAAAATGAAACGTCCAAGCAAGACGCCAAGCCGATTGAAAAAGAAGAAGTCAAAATCGAAAGCGAACCCGGCGTCATCCGCCAGGCGAATATCCCCGCGGATAAAATGAAGGAAATCAAACGCGATAACGGCATCGGGTTTGTTTATGAAAACGCGGGAGGAGACTACGGCGGTGTTTATGTCGATCTTTCGTCTGCGGAAACCAAGGGCCGATCGCTGCGTTGGAACTGGAAGCGGGTCGAAGGCAAAAATTTACCTCAGAAGGTGAATGTCAAGATCGAGGTCGGCGGAAAACAAGTCTTTCAGCAGGTTCTGCCGGTGGATCCCAATAGCGAAGCGGCCATCGTCCTTCCAGATGACTTACCGAAGCAATTTCGGCTGGTTTTGATCAATGAGGCGGTTCAATTTCAAACGCTGAACCAGCCGGTGGGTTTGATCGCCGAGGGTTTTTACGCCACGCGTTCCGAATTGAGAAGTGAGACAGAAATCAAAAATGAAGTTATGGTCTACGTCCCGGTCGGTCAAAATTTGATCGAATCGCCGAACGTCCAGGAAACCTGGGGCGTCGAGCTTGCGCAAGCGGTATTTTCTGATCTGACTAAACGCGAAGCCGCGATTCAGCGTTTTACGGAATTCCAGGGGTTGCGGCGCAATGAGGGTATTTCACCCAGCAAAAAATACAATCACCTGCTGCAACCTTATATCCGCAACCTGAACCGAGAACATTTTGCGTTACTCGTGAAAGACTGGAAATTCAACAATTCCCTTCTGGATGCCTTGCGCGTGGTGCGTGAAAAATCGGGCAAAACCAAACCGATACGCCTGATTTTTCTTTCGCGTATCCTGAAACCCACTATCGAAGCCTTTCTCAGTCGCTCAGATGTCGCGGAAGCGCTGGCGCAAGAGGGCGTCACTTCCGAAAATTATAAAGTACTAGGACTTGAACCTGTCATGCTCGCCAATACCAACTATGTTTATCTGGGAATTTTCACGGGTACGGACGGCAGGTCCGGCGCATGGAGCTACCGACCGACGGAATTGCCGGAGGATTCCGTGATCTTGGGTGATTCAGCCATGGAAAATATATTCCGAAATAATACCAAGTTTGTTTTCATTAACACTGAAAAAGGAAAATTTACAGTGAAGGCGGCACAGGAAGCATTTGATCAAAAATTGTATCTCAGATTCTTGAATGACATGTCCAAACCGCAACTGCGCAGAAGGGCGGTGCGCAATCTCGGCAAATTAGGCACGCGCGGCGTTAACTACGGTGTTTATTTGTGGCAGCAGTACTTGCGCGAGAATGATCCCGAGATCAAGGAAGAAATCGTTACGGCTTTGAGTAACATTTATCGCGATGAAAGGGATTTTCAAAAAACGGTAGGGCATTTTCTAATGCGTGCATCCGATTACAGGCCGCATCATTTGGCGCAGGACAAAGGTTTTGTCGATACACTGATCGCAGACCTTGAATCCGCTTCGCTGCCGATTCGAAAAACCGCCGTCAGTATTACAGCCCTCCTATATTCCCGGCTCGATTACTCGGATTTGAAAATCGTGACAAACCTTTACCGCTTCAGCGATATAACGGCGGTTTTAATTCAGGGCGCGGAAGGCGGTTCGGTAGATATTCAAAAGGTGGCCATCGCGGCGCTGGGCCAAATTTTTTCCAAAACAGGACCGGGGGTAATCAATTTCGTAAAAACGAATGAGACCCTCGTGAATTTAGCGGTGCAAGACGCGGATCCAGAAGTGCGCCAGAAAGCCAATGCCGCTCTGGTGGAGATCGAGCCATCGGAAGCCGTGCGCGAAGTGCGCAAAAAAAGAGCGGAGCAAACGCAGCGCATTCACGAAGCTTTAAATTACGCCATCAACAGGGCCAGCGTTCCGACCTTGCTGGCGTTGCGTGTCCTGGTCGCGGAGCAGACAGCGGTACGAACCCGCGCATCCGACCTTTTAAAAAGTTTGAATCTATCCGAGCAGCAACTGGTTTCTGAGTTTGAACAAAGCCTTGCCGATACCATTCGTGAGCAGGAAAAAGAGTTCACCAAATTGCTGTCGCGGGCCGGTGTGACATCGGACCTTTTGCTTTCCGAATTGACATTGAAACTGGAACTTCATGACACCGACGAAGCGGTTTTGGAAGACCGTATTTTGGATTTGATCCGGCGCGCTGCCAAATACGAAATCGACATCACTAAAGATTTTAATGTCTCCGCGGTGGACAAAGCGCAATTGCAGGCTGCACAAATTCAGGAATACCGCGATCCCAACGAAACCATGGTGCTGGAAGCCGCGGTGCGTCCGGAAAAAGGTGATTATCTCGGCGATGATGATAATCTGAATCCTTGGTACGAATACCGGCTGGATTTGAGCACTGAGGTTAACCGCCGGACTATCGCGACGGTGATCGAAGGGTTCAACGATTTTGCTGAAGAGACCCGGCGCAAATTAAAGCATGCTCAACAAGTCACTTTGTTGACGACGATCCCGCCGAAATCAGCGGATATTCAGGCCATTGGTCTCGCGTTTCAGAGCGCAGAAGGCCGTGTCACCATCGTTCATTTCACGGAAAAGAAAGGCCGCGTCCCGAACGAGCAATTTTACCGGCCTTACACGCAGTTCAAGAAATTGAAAATCGAGGGTATGATCCCGGTCACAGTCATCAAAAGAAAGCTGACCGGCTCCGAAACGGATGATAACCGCTCGCAAAAAATCACCCTCGAAATCAAGTTAGCGGGGCTTTACGACATCATGGAAGAACGCGACGACGCCGTCGTGGTGCAAACAAAACGCGAGACGGATCTTGCCGCGGTTTTGGAATCCGTCCTGTCTGAAGGCAGGGGCGAGAGCAAACGCAAGCGGGAAGTGTTCGAAATCGACCATGTATTTTTCGGAGATCAAATGTTGGATCTTTCGAAAGCGGATTTAACCGAGCGCGCGAACCTTTTAGAAGCGGCAAAACCCGTCGATCTTGCGGAAAGTACGATGGTTTTGATCGATTTCAGCCCGAACCTTCATTTGAAAAGATTGGAAGGGCTGATCGAAGGCAAGATGCCGCGGCTTGCCGATGCCGACGGATACGGATGGCTTGAGATCACGGTGGATACACGCGATGAAGACACGAAAAGAATCCCGTACTTTCTTTTGAACCTGCTCGGGATGCACGTTGATGAGCTTGCCTATCCGGAAGATAAGCAGCTGATTCTTCTTTTGGTGCACGATGCGCAAAACAGTGAAAAAGACACCGTGCGCTTGCCTCAACAATACGCGGGCATCGTGTTTTACAATCCAGTCTTAAAAAAGTACCAAATCCTCGGGAAACCCGGCATGCCGTTTGAAGGGTATCGCAAGCTCAAGAAAGAGTTGAAATTTGCCCAAGAGCCCGTTCTGGTGCCCGTTTCCATCACCAAACATAAACACAGAGATGAAGTGTTTACGATTCAGCTGAATTACAAAGAAACCGCGGATGCGATGGCCGCCCGTTCGGCTGAAGAATCCAAGCGCATCCGTAACAGGATTCTGAATTTGGTCGATTTTATTCCGCTGCCGGAACTCCGCCTCATCGAAAAAATCATAAATGACATTAAACTTGATTCGCCGGCGGAAAAACCGGACACCAAAGTCACCAAGATCATACCCAAAGGCGATCGGCCCGCCGCTCCGCCTCCCGCACGTTCGGAATTAAGAAAAGCAAGATCCAATTTGGAGGTTGCTCCGGACATATCAGCGGCCGAACTCCTTGGGAAAATAGAGACTCAGTGGCTTCGTGAAAAGAAAAGTGAAATTTTTGCTCAATTACAAGCTCCGCTGATTCGATACATGACGGGTTATATCGGCTTGCGCACCGCCGTGCAGGCCATTTTAAATCAGACATCCGTTTCATTGGATGCCGGTTTCATCGCTTCCTTCCTTGTGTCATCCCGCATCGCGGCCACCGAAGGGTTTGATGGTGAGCAGCAGGAAACCGTACGCTTGTTTTTAATAACACCCGCCACCGATCGTGAAATCCCTTCACACGCACAGCGTTTTGTCAGTCAGTATGGTTTTGTCGGTAAACGGGATTACGTTCGGCGCATCACGCGGCTTTTCCGCGATGCGAAAGCGGAAATGGCCTCCGTGGCCGAGTACTTTGCGGCCAGACCCCGGAAGAAACCGGACACCGAATTTGAAAAAATCGTCTTATCGCGGCGTTTTAATTACGAAGCCGTGTCTATGTTCTACTTGGTCAATAAGCAATTTCAGCGGGCTGTCTTTAGCCGTCGGTCATCGGTTTTTCTTTCGAAAGAGCAAAAAAAGGTTTTACGTGAACGCGTTCTGACGCGCATCAACGGACAAAAACCCAAGACTTACGAACAGATTCATCTGGAAACGGGCATTCCGCTTTCGCGGCTTTCCGGCTTGGAGTATTCCGCAATCATGGAAGTCGCGAATAA
Source organism: Candidatus Omnitrophota bacterium (assembly GCA_041585205.1). GTDB lineage: Bacteria > Omnitrophota > Omnitrophia > Omnitrophales > Aquincolibacteriaceae > JBFHCO01. Next base: position 12,605 of record JBFHCO010000037.1, read on the forward strand.
AGTCAAGTATTACCAGAGATTTTTCCGTGACAGTCTCAATTTGAAACGTCTCGACCGCGAACCGGTTTTAAAGCTGGGTCCTTTCGAAGACGGAGGAACCCTTTCTGCGTTGGAGAAATTAGGCATTGAAACGGTGGCGGATCTTATGCAAAAAACACCGGCCGAAATCGACGCCGTGACGTTTCATCAACTTGCGTATAACCCGATGGGAGAGTTGCGCGACAGGCTCGCGCGTCATGGACTGACTTTGAAGGACGATTCGCTTTCAGCGGTCGGAAATGTTGAATTGGAATCGGAAATTGACATGAAAGTCTCCGAGACCGCGAAATTGACCAAGCGTGTCACGATTGTTTGGCAACCGGTAGATGGGATACCCTTCGTCTTGGCTGAGTCGGGTGTCCGGAAAGGCGATGCGCGCCGGGGTATCGCTCGTGAGGCGAGAGAGGCGTTAAGGAAACACGTGTTCGGCCGTGAACCGCTGCTTTATGAGGTTGCTCTCAACGATCGCAAGGAGGTGGAAATCCGTCCATCCGCCTACCGTTCGGAATTGCGCAATCATGAGGAGTCGCGTTTCGAACTGAGTAAAGGCAAGCGTTCTCCGATTATCAAATTCAACAAAGACACGGAACTGACTGTCGGTACGAGGGAATTTGCTTATTTCACAATGCGCCTATCACCGGTTGAGCCGGATGCCTTCGAAGTGATTTCGGCCTCGCAGGCGGTTCATCCTTTCCAAAAAGTATTTAAAGCGGGACAAACCGTCACGCTCGGACGGGCGGATGAATTCAACACGGTGTGGGTGCGCGGCGAAGAACAGCATCCGCTCACCTCACGCTTTCACGGTGCGATCAAAATCAATTTGGGCCGTAAGGTCGTCGTGCGTGATCTTTTAACCGAAAACGATACGATTGTGACCGTGAAAAATGCGGAGGAAGTGATCCCGCACTTTGACCCGGCTTCCGAACCGACGGTAGATGCCTTCGCGGGTGTGCTCAAGCCGGTTGATAAAATTCTTGAAGATATGCCGCTTGAGATGACTTACATTTCAGGCGAAACCATTTCACGATCTAAAATAGCCGAGCGCTGGAAGGAATTGGCCGCTCAACCGTGGGATCAGATGAAATCACTTGATCGGGTGCGCAGTTTGCTTGAAAACCTGCGTGTCAGGCTTAAAAAAGTAAAATCCATCAAAGTCTCCGCCGAAGACGCCAATAAAGCGGCGGCGCTTTATATTTACGGCAAAACATTGACGACGCGCCTATTTAAAGAAAGTGAGCGCTACGCAGATTACTATTACCGCGCGCAAAGTGAGGGGAACACCATCCCAATTCATGCGGCCTATGCCATTGAACTTATTGTGCTTGAACTCGAGCGTCTGGCTCAGCGCGGCGACGCCGTTTCTATCCGCCGGTCAGAAGTACGCGGTCTAGAAAATTCCGAACGAAAAGCTCCGGCCGCGGAATCG